>JAKACM010000090.1 GCA_021821465.1 Bacillota bacterium | reverse complement strand
CCTATTTGCGCCGGGTGTGCCGCAATTAGCTCCCAGTAACTTTTATAATTGGCTCTTCGCTCTGTTTCTGATTGCCATATTAATATATTCTTTCAAGCGCCTTCCGGCATATCTGTGGGTTTATGAACTTCTGGCGGTCATGGTCCCCTTCTCCTATCCAGCCAGAAATTACGCTCTCATGTCGTTGCCACGACTGGTGATGGAAGCGTTTCCCGTTTTCATTGCTCTGGGACTGGCTATTCATCAAAAGCCGCGGCGCCGACGAATTTACTTTCTTTTGGCCTTGCCTTTGGGCGTGCTTTTTGTCTCGCTCTTTGCTACGGCTCATTGGGTTGCATAAAAAACACCGCATATATAAGGTGTTAATGGCTTCCGCAACTACAACTATTTTGAGCATGGGGATTTGTTAAGACGAAGCCTTCTTGCATCTGGTCTGTTTGGTAATCTAATATGCCTCCTTCAATATACTGGCGACTGTCCACATCCACTACCAAGGTAACGCCTGCTGCCTGCAATTTTTCGTCATTCTCGGCCACAGTGTCTTCCCATGCCATACGGTAACCAATGCGTCCGCAGCCACAGGCTTGCTGGGCACTAACCCGCACGTAATCGGCTTTCTTTTCTGTCCCCAACTCTGCCAATTTGGCCACGGCTTGGGGAGTCACCTCAATCTGTAAACTCATGTAATAGCCCTCCTTTTATCCCATCATAAATGGCTATAGAAGGCATGTAAAGACTAAGCCAATGCCGTTGCAATAAAAATAGTCCTGCCACTAGGATCGACACAGTGACCATCTTGTGCAACAACTTGGAAAAACTTCTGCACCGAAAGTAGCGCACGACGATAAATAGCCCGGCCCAAGCCCCGATAATATAAAGAATGACTACAGACCAATCAATATCGGCGTGAAAAATGTCCCGAACTGTAGCGATGAGAGAAAATCCCGCGACGGTTAATGTCGAACTTCCCATGGCCAGGTTCTGAGGCAGTCCACTGATAAGCATGCTCGGCAAAGCCAGAAAGCCTCCGGCTCCCCCAAAGTCGCCAACAATGATTCCTATGGCGCAGCCGACGACGGCCAAGCGTTTTGGGTGAAAGGCTGGGATCGTCCTCTGGTTTTTTGATAAAATTATAGACATCACAGTATTAACCACCATTAAAAATCCCAATAAAGCCAATCGCATGGGTGTGGATACAACGTGGGGAATTATCCGTGACATGCCCATGCCGATTAATCCCGGAAGCGTAAACCAAACCGCCGGTTTCAAGGCTCCGGACAATGTCTTGCGACTTACTCCGTAGACCGTCAAGGCATTGACGGTAGTGATTGCGGCCGAAGTGCCAAATAAAACGGAGTGTCTAAGTCCCAAAAAATAGTGCAGGATGATTATGGACAAAATGAGAGTACCACCCCCGGCCGTGGCCAAAAGTGCGCCTACAGCCATACCACTGGACATTGCCAGCACACCGCTCACAAATCCGCCAGCAAGCACTTTCGCATCCTCCCCGTTTCCTGGTAGTGATACCTGGTAGGATGCACCGGCTCTATTCGAATCATGTAAAGGGAGATGAGTTGTGAAGAACATTCTAAGCTACTCCAGGCAATTGATTACACGTCTAGGGCGTGATGATATGACCTCTTACGCTGCGGCTTTGGCTTATAAATTCCTATTTGCCTTATTCCCTCTGGTTCTTTTTCTCACGGCTCTACTGGCATTTTTGCATCTGCCCGCAACAATTCCCGACATTGTCGGCCCATTATCGAATCTCATGCCTCATGTCGTGGTGAACTTACTGGAACGCAATATTACTCAAGCCGTGAAACACGAAAGCCCCGCCGTATTGTCATTGGGCATCCTCGGCTTTATCTGGGGAATGACCGGAGCATTTATGGAGTTGATGGATGCCTTTAACCACGCCTATGAGCTTCCTTATCCTTTCAAGAGAACCACATGGCAACGCTACGCCTTGGGAATCGGCAGCGGACTGATCTTCGGAATGTTATTCGTCGCCATGCTCATGGTAGCGACGGGAGGAACACTCCTCACCCATTGGCTTTTGCATCACGTTCTTCACTTTCCTCTTGATCAAGTGGCGTCCTTGGTTTTGCACTGGGTGTTTTTATTGGCATTACTGGTCATCAGTTTGGACATTCTTTATGCCATTTTGCCCGACATCACACTCCCATTTAGGATATTCACTCCGGGGACCATTTTAGCCACCGTGGTTTTTGTGCTCTTGTCTATGGGATTCTCCCTCTACACCAGCCATTTTCACTCTTACAACAAAATGTACGGCAGCTTAGGCACCGTCATTTTATTGCTCCTTTATTTGTATTTATTTTCCCTGGCCATACTTTTGGGCGTAGAAGTCAATGCGCTCATTCATCAGAATAGGAAAACTAAGCCTTAAGGGCTAACGCTAGAGCAAATGAATTAACAGTGCCAATATGAGTCCGACCAAGCCACCGACAATCGCCCCATTGACGCGGATCCATTGCAGATCCCGTCCCACGTACCATTCGAGCTTGTCGATCCATTCCCGTTCATCCATGTTTTTCAGATTGTCCCGAACCAAACGTCCGATAAGAGGGTGGTAGCGATGCAGCAAAGACACCGTTAAATGCTTAATCATATTTTCGAGTTGTGCCTGTCGTTCAGGATAGGTGCGAAGGCTTTCGGCTATATCTGTGGCCAAGTGGCCTAAGCCGTTCCAGAGCTGATCTCCGGCGACTTGAGTGCGAGCTTCGGTCATCACCCAATTCACCGCGCGTTCCCAGGGTATGGAACGAACCAAATCATTCTTGGCTCCTTCAATACGCCCTCGCAAAGCACTGTCGTCTCTGACCGTGATCATAATACGAACAATGGCCAGTTCAAATTGCTCAAACGCTTTATCGGATTTTAGCCAATCAATCAGTTGTGTTTTGACACTCTCGCTTAAGTCTTTATAATCGACCGTTCCCAAAGATTCCAACAAGCCCAGAACCAATTTTTGCGTCGTTGTTTTCGTATATTTCTCCAGCATGTCTTTAAGTCGGGTTTCCATGTCCTCGGTAAATTCCACACTGTTTAACACGTCAACAACGTGACGGGCCAGAAAGGTGAAGAGTGCCCGGTCATTTTCGGACTGGACCAGCCATTTGATTAATCGAACAATATATTCCGAAACCTGTAAATCAGCCGCTTTCTCTGATGTAAAGTCTTCCAGATAGCCGGCTAAGCGATCCTCGGGAATGAAATCCAACAACTGAGTGAGCGTGTCACGAAGTTGAGTTTGCACGCCGGGATCAAGAGGCTTATCCAAAAAATCGACGATTTTTCTGCCTATCTCAAGTTTTTCGATGTTGGCCTCAATAAAGGACTCAGAGAGCAGTTCCGTTTCCACCAATGTGGAAATCGCTTCAATAATCCGATCGCGATTTGCCGAGATAATCGAGGTATGAGGAAGCCATTTAAGGCCCAAGGGATGACGAAACAGCGCGGTCACTGCATACCAATCCGCGACACCACCGGCCAATCCTGCCAGTGCCATGGACTCTAGGTACGGTGCCCAAAACTGCCGATGAAATGCCAGTCCAATCAGAAACAATGCCAAAGCTATGCCTAAAGTAATGTTGGCCCACCGTCGCTGCACACTCTTCCCCCCTGCCTAATCTTAACTAACCCTGTTAGAGAACGCAAAGCTTCAATTGTCGAATTATCTCCTCTCTACTTTCCTTGCACGGCAGATTGATTTTTCTTCTCTCTTCTCTCACAATGAACAAAGATACCGCAATGGTTAAGCTTAAATGAATCACTCACTTGCGGTGTGAAGTTACATAGATCATAAGAATCCTCGAACCACAATCTAAAGCAAGGAGGTCAGCGCCGTGGTTGTCGACGTTATAGTAGAAATTCCTCGCGGCAGTCAAAACAAATATGAAGTCGATCACGAAACCGGTCGGCTTCGACTCGACAGGGTTCTCTATTCACCTTTTCATTATCCCACGGAATACGGATTTGTTGAACACACTCTTGGTGAAGATGGCGATCCTATCGATGTCATGGTCCTCATGTCCCTCAGTACATTTCCGGGATGTACAGTGAGAGCCCGCATTGTCGGACTCTTGGAAATGCGCGATGAGAACGGGATCGACAACAAAATTTTGGCAGTAGCCGCCGATGACCCACGCATGGACCACATCACCAGATTGCAAGAGGTGCCGGCCCATACCCTCAAAGAAATCGCTCACTTTTTCGCCACGTATAAAGATTTGGAGGGAGGAAAAGAATCCCATGTCGGCGGATGGCGCGACGCCGAAGAAGGAGAGCGTATTCTTGCGGAAAGTCAGGAACGGTTTGCCAAAACTCAACATTAAATAGGGGTCATCACCGACCACGACCCCTCGGAAGGACCAGGGGAACTAACTGGCGGGAGGAGATCACCAGATCCTGGGTCATTTTTTCCACATCAATGAGAACAGCCAAGATATCGCCCCATTCTCCTGGCGTGTTGTCAATTTCCTCAATCAACAGGCGTCGCATAACCGACGCCTGTTTCAATGTGCTTTCCAATCGGTAGGCAGCGTCTGGATGCCCCCCCACTATGATACAGATGTAAATCTTTAGGCTCGATCCCATCAAAGACAATAGCTTGGCCAGAGCAAGGGCCATTGACGGGGGCAACAATAATTCACGATCAGCGTGACGTTCTGCGCTGACATAGAATGTGCGGGCAATCCCCTGAACCTGGGACAAGGTGTGTTCCAAAGCCGTGGCCGCTCTTCTCAGGGTTTTCAGCCGCTTGCGGCGTTTCATCAACAAGAAGTTCCACTTCAAACTCTTTTCGGCCCGTTTTATGGCCTCATGGGCCGCTTCCAACGACTGATCGACATCGCGTGCCAAGCTTAAATGCCGGTTTGCCAGGCCCGCCGTCATTCCCTCAAACACATCCTGACAGATGGCTTCGAGCACTTCCGCCACCCCTTGAGCCAGAGCGATCAATGCGCTTTCGGCAGAGGGGGTGGCGTCCGGCGGCCAGATCAAGGCATTAACTATAACGGCTACCAAAACCCCCACCACCGTGTCCACAATTCGAAACCATAGATATCCCGGAGCCAAGCGGCCAACCGTCAAAGCCAAGAGTGCGGTAATGGCACTTTGAGCAATGCCCATGGGTCCCATTCTAAGCCGGCTGGAGACGAATACGGCCACATAGACCACGAGACCGACAGAGCCTGCCGATAATCGAAAAAAATACCCGGCGACAAGCGCAAGGGCTATGCCGGCACCGACACCGAGAAGTCTCTGTACACCTTTGAAGATTGAATCCGCCACACTGACTTGCAAAGATAAGATGGCAGCCAAGGGGGCAAAATAGGGACGAGGAGTATGAAAAATTCGGTGAGCCACCCACCAAGACACACCGGCCGCGATTCCGGTTTTTAAGACTTGGGCATCGACACCCGTCAAGAACAGCTCCCGCAATGAGGACAACAAATCCTGCTTCATACCGCTAGCATAAACAAGGGCTCAGAGTCTATGCATTTATGGCGTCTTGCCACATTTTTGCGACCTGCAATAAACGTCCTTCTTGACCCCAAGAGGCTACGATTTGGGCCGATGCGGCAAATCCCCTACTGTTTTGGCCAACCGGCAGAGTTAAGGCGGGAAGTCCCAGAAGATTAAAGGGAGCGGTCATCCAAACCAGCAAATTTCGAATGTCCGTCTTTTGTCCCTCGTAACCCGTGCTCTCTTGGACGTCCAATTCCGGGGGATAGAGCGGAACGGTAGGTAAAATAATGACGTCATAAGCGTCAAAAAATGTCCGGTATTGGTCTATGAGTTCTCTTCTCGAACGCAGTCCTTCAATATATTGGACAGCCAGATAAGAAGAACGCGCACTCAGGCGTTCGCGCACATCGTTTTGGTAATCCCAGGGGCGTTCTTGCAGCCATTGCCAATGGTAATTGGCTGCCTCTGAACCGATAATGACCAGTTGCGCCGCTCGAATCCGTTCGATCTCGGGAAGGGGAGCATATTTGATATCGACATTTCTGAGTCCAGACAAAACGCCGAGGGCCTGGGTAAATTGCTGTTGCAGATCTGAATCCAGAGCTGTTCCTTCGGAACCTTCAGGAACAAAAATTTTCAAAGCGTGAGGAGTTACGGCCATTTGTTCTTTATAGCGTTCCTTAGGAAATAACAGGTCCATAAACACGGCCAAATCGTCCAAGGTACGAGTCATGGCCCCCACATGATCCAAAGTCCAGGATAAGGGGATCACCCCTTGGCGGCTTAGACGCTCATAGGTGGGCTTTAACCCAATCACACCGCAGAAAGCCGCAGGAATCCGTATCGACCCGCCGGTATCGGTTCCCAGCGCCAGAGGCATCACACCCTCTGCCACAACGGCAGCCGAACCGCCGCTGGATCCTCCGGCCATCTTAGTGAAATCCAAGGGATGATGAACGGGACCAAAAAAAGAGGAGGCACTGGTGGGACCAAAGGCAAATTCATGAAGATTCAGTTTACCTAAGTCGCAATTGGCGCCCCATTGCCGCAACTTCTGGACAATCATCGCATCCTCAGTGGGTTGATAGTCCCGAAGAATTTTCGATCCGGCTGTCGTAGGCATATTGGCGGTTTCAAACAAATCCTTGAGACCTACGAATATGCCGTCCAGCACACTTAAAAACCGTCCCTCGCGATAGCGTTGCCGCGATTCTTCGGCACTCTTTCGTGCACGGCCAATGTCCAAATGAATGAAGGCATTGGTCGTTTCCTGCACCCGAAGAATCCTATCTTCCAACTCCTCGAGCCATAATATGGGATCTTGTCGCCCCGTTACAAAGTCTTGATGCAAACTCATAATGGAAGATGGCATCATCACCCTCCTTGTCGATAAGCCGGTGAATCCCAAGGCGGCAGAACAGGGCCAAAAGGTTCATAGGGATTTAGGGAACGCGGTTTTAAACCTTTCCGCAAAACATTCATCCCCGACTCGGCCCAAAAGGACCCAAAATCTTCCGGGGCATGAATAGTCAAAACGGATAACAGCATCGCTTTCAAAAGCTGGTCTTGGTCGATGACCATCACCTTCTCCTGTCTTGTGAACGAACTCTGGTTATTATACAATTTTTGTGCCTAGCGGGCATATGGTTACAAAATTCCCTGGGGAGGACTTGAACATGCAGTGGTCCACCGATCTTATCGGCCAATGTTCCGTGCCGAAAACACATCATATCCAACGGGGAGTCGTCGAACAATTTGCCAGAGCCTTGGATCTGACCTATCCCATTTATTTTGATTCGGAAGCCGCCAAAGCGGCCGGATTTCAAAATGTCATTGCACCTCCGACTTTTGCCTTCACTTTAACAGCGGATGCGATCCCCGGACTTGACCTTCCCGATGCCGGCATCATTCATGGCGAACAAGAAATTACATCTTATCACCCTATTACCGCGGGGGATGAAATTCAAGTGATTCAATGTGTAGAAAATGTCAAAGAACGGGGAGCCGCCGTCTTTTTGACCTTAAAAACCACCGGCAACAATCCCTCCGGTGAGATGATGTTTATGTCACGCTCCGTATTAATTGTTAATCGTGATCAAGGGCGAAACCAGGGAGGAGACCGATGACACCAATTGTCCTGCCCCCTGTCACCAAAACCATAAGTCGGGAGCAAGTGATCCGCTATGCCGCGGCGTCAGGCGATTTCAATCCCATCCACTACGACACGGTTATCGCTCAAAAGTTCGGATTACCGGGAGTCATCGCACAAGGTATGCTGAGTATGGGTTTGTTGGACTCTCTTTTTACCCCTTTATACAACCAGGGGTATATATTGCGGGAAATTTCTGTGCGCTTCCGGCGGATCGTCCGTCTTGGAGAAACTCTCGTTTTTTCCGCGACCGAGGTTTCGGCAGAACATGACGCTCTGAAAGTAAAGCTGTCGGTCCAGTCCCAACTTGCCGACAAACCTGCCGTGAGTGGTCACGCTATCTTTTTTCCTCGTGCCCGCCAATCACGATAAAGCGAATGACTGAGTCCCACGGTAATGAGTACAACAATCAACAATAGCCAAAAATACTGGCTGATGAAGCTGGTCTTGGGCGCGAAGGTTGATACGACGGCAATGACGTCCATAAGAATGTGGGCAATCACAGGCACCAAAAGGTCACCGGTCGCGAGCATATAGATCGTCCAAGGCAGAACACTTGCACCAATCGTCCACATCGTCCAGGGACCCCAGAAGGGCACGTGCCACAAACCGAATAAAGCCGCACCCAATAGAGCCACTCCAAAACGATTGCCGGGGGTTAGGGGTCTCAAAAATTTCCATAACCATCCCATGGCACCGACCAACAACAGATTTTCTACCGGTAGAACCAGTGGAAATTGCCACAACAAATGCCCCGCAACTTTCCAGTCGAAATGTTTCAACCCTGAAGCCTGGGGATTGAACCCCAAAATTCGCTCGGCAGCATCTCCCAGCATCAGACTCGCAATCAACAAAAAAACCGCCTGAACAATCGTTGTGTCCGTCCAACGGACCCCTCTCAGTATTCGCGGGACGAATGGCCAGCTTATAACCGTAAATCCCACGGCCCCGTACCCGTAACCTATGCTGCTGCTTTGAGCTGCCTTCCCCAAGACCAGCACCAAGGAAGATCCCACCATCACTGCAATAAAAAGCCGCCATGCATTAATGGATTCAGCCTCTTGGAGGAATTTCACTTCCGGGCTCGTAAAAATCCCCGGCCATGCCCGAGACAACCATCCCGCTTTTTTCACATCCACTCACCCTGTATATGCATAATCACGGGTGGCTTCATCTATGACAGAGGACATGCCATTTGGCACGTCCTCTGTCATTCACTGCTACGGGTCTTGAAATCGGTGGTGAATCATTTACAGTTAGCCAAAGATGTCTTCGATCCGCTTAAGCACATCTTGAGACAGACTCACATCCACTGCGTGGGCATTTTCCACCACTTGCTCGGGTTTGGATGCTCCGATTAAAGCGCTGGATATAGCGGGTTGTCGTAATACCCAAGCCAGTGACAATTGGCTAAGACTCACCCCTATTTCCTGAGCTAATGCGCCGAGCTTGTCTACCTTGGCGAAATTGTCCTCTGTCAGATATCGCGTGATAAATTGACTCACTGAGTCTGTTGCCGCCCGGGATCCCGCAGGCAAGGGCTGCCCTGCGCGATATTTTCCTGTTAACAGCCCCTGAGCCAACGGCGAAAATACTACGACGCCGAGTCCCTGTTGCTGACAGATCGGCAAAACGGCTGCCTCAATGTAACGGTTGAAAAGATTGTATACTGGCTGACTGGCCCTAAGTGGGTGGGTTTTCAGAGTACTCTCCACGGTTATCGCTTCCGCAATTTGTTCTGCGGGCCATTCACTGACTCCTCCATAACGCACCTTTCCCTGACGAACAAAATCGTCAATGCTGCTCACGATTTCTTCCATCTCGGTCTCGGGATCGTAGCGATGGCAATAGAAAATGTCGACATAATCCGTGTTCAGCGCCCGTAAGCTCTCATGTAATTGGCTAGTCAAATGCTTGCGGCTTAGTCCTCTGTCATTGACTCCCTTTCCCACTGGCCAAAAAGCCTTGGTGGTCAAGACATAGGAATCCCGTGGTAATGGGCGTAGTGACTGAGCTAGGAAACGTTCCGCTTCATGCGGAGTGCTGCCGTACACATTCGCACAATCAAAATGATTAATACCGAGTTCATAAGCTTGACGGATACAGGCTTGTGCCGAAGACTCTTCGGTGACAGTGCCATACGTCAGCCAACTTCCTAGGGCTATTTCCGAGACCTTAATGCCCGCTTTGCCTAATCGCCTGTATTTCACGATCTAAAGATCCCCCTTATAATTGACTTTCTGCGCTGAATTATGTTAAAGGCGATACAAACACTGACGATTCGTAGAGCTTGGTACCGGTATACTTCTCCTGCAGCCGTTCGAGCGTATATTCATCTCCCACCAGAAGCACAGCCTGCCCAGACTGATCCAAGACAATGCGAGCCCGGTCGAATCGACCCAGTTCCGGCCACGGCCCCTCAATCCAGCGTGCAAGCGAATAGTTTAAGGGACGAATGGCGATGTCCACACCGTATTCGGCTTTCATCCTGTACTCTAACACGTCGAATTGCAAGGGTCCAACCACGCCAAGGAAAATCTGGGGACCCATATCTGTGGGACGAAACACTTGAATTAATCCCTCTTCGGTTAGCTCATCCAATCCGCGCTGGTATTGTTTATGCTTGAGTGCATATTTCAGCTCAACTTCGGCAAAATGCTCCGGACTAAAACGGGGAAAACCCAGAAATTCAAAAGACTGATGTTCGGTAAGTGTGTCCCCAATGTTGAAAAATCCGGGATCATGAACCCCAATGACGTCACCAGGATAGGCATCTTCGACAATAAACCGATCCTGAGCCAAAAACTGTTGAGGCTGATTTAGACGAATAACCCGGCCTGTTCTGACATGATTGACATTCAGGCCGCGGCGAAAATGGCCGGACACAATACGAATGAAGGCAATACGATCGCGATGCTGAGGATTCATATTGGCCTGAATTTTGAAGACGAATCCACTGAACGAATCATAGGCGGGGACAATCTCTCCTTGTGTGCTGGGGCGAGCCATGGGTCCCGGTGCCAACTTCAGAAAGCTGTCCAGAAAGGATTTTACGCCAAAATTGGCAATGGCACTGCCAAAAAACACGGGACTGAGCGATCCTTGCAAGACCTTTTGTTCGGAAAAAGGTTCCCCCGCCTCCAAAATCAGTTCCAAGGCTTCGTCTAACCCCCGGCGTTGATCTGGAGGAATATCATCTTTCAATGTCTGATAGTCGGCTATTCGATATTCTTGGTTTTCTCGGTCAAAATGCTCAAAGCGGCGGCGGGATATATCATAAATACCGCGGAAATCCAAACCCATTCCCACCGGCCAGTTCATGGGACGGCTCTGAATTCCCAGAACTTGTTCGATTTCTTGCAAAAGATCCCAAGGATCTCGCCCTTCTCGGTCGAGTTTGTTAACAAAAGTGAAAACGGGAATATGGCGGCTTGCAGCCACTTGAAACAACTTTACGGTTTGGGGTTCCACACCTTTGGCGGCGTCAATGACCATAACCACACTGTCAGCGGCCAATAGGGTACGAAAGGTATCTTCACTGAAATCCTGGTGGCCTGGGGTATCCAGTAAATTGACCCGGTATCCGTCATATTGAAATTGCAAAACCGTTGAGGTCACGGAAATACCTCTTTGCTGTTCAATGGCCATCCAATCAGAGCGCGCATGAGTTTGTTGCCTCCGGGCTTTAACCGCTCCCGCTTCCCGGATTGCTCCCCCGAATAACAATAATTTCTCCGTGAGGGTCGTTTTCCCGGCATCGGGATGTGAGATGATGGCAAATGTTCGTCCTGATGCAATCTTATCGTGAGGCTGACTCACATTGTTTCCGCTCCTTAACTTAAATTACCGCTAAATTATATCATCGCCCGCCATATTTCACACGTTGACCACTGCTGTTTGAGGGACACCGTAATGGCCAAGGGGCTTAAAGCATGTCAAACCCTCATTTTTCGGTCGTGATTGAGGTAGAGCTAACGAGTTCTTACGCAAATTTCCCGATGGGCAAGACGTGAAACACAGTGAGGTATAGAGCCCGAGTCGCCGTCTTCGTCCTCAATTTTCTTTCCCAAGCAAACCATCCACATGTTTTACAGACATGTTGCGGTATTCGGAAAAGCCGAGTCTATGCGTTGACAAAGATCGTCTTGAAGATTAAAAATCACATTGGAGAAAGGAGAAGCGGGAATGGGACAGGCTTGAGTGTATCGAACTATTCTTCCCCGGCCTTATAGCCCGAGTGTCCCGCGCAATCGCATGAATGAGAAGAGCCATGATGTTTTTAATGCCCGTGTCAAGACTAAATTCGAAGATCAGAGCGTCATTTACTACCGCTTGAGCGCTTTAATTCAACATAATCCCCGGTTATCCCTCGAAAAATTACCCTTTTCTATCAAGATTTTGCTGGAATCGGTGTTGCGTCAAATGGATGGCCATCACATTACCTCAGAAGATGTTTTGCGTCTCAGTCAGTGGGATGCCCAGAATCCCGCTCAAAGCGGCGATATTCCTTTTAAACCGGCCCGAGTTGTCCTGCAAGATTTTACGGGAGTGCCTGCGGTAGTGGATTTAGCCACCATGCGGGATCAAGCGGCTCTTGTCCGCAAAGATCCCAGTCATATTAATCCTTTAGTCCCTGTTGATTTGGTCATCGACCATTCCGTGCAAGTGGACATGTTCGGCACGGCTTCTGCCTTCGAATTCAATATGAATCGTGAGTTCGAACGAAATAATGAGCGATACCGCCTGTTAAAATGGGCACAACAGGCGTTTTCAAACTTCCGTGTCCTTCCTCCCGACACTGGCATTGTGCATCAAGTCAATTTGGAGTATCTGGCATCGGTCGTCTTTTCTCGGCCGGAAAAAGACGACATTCTGGTCTTTCCGGATTCGGTAGTGGGTACCGACTCCCACACGACAATGATTAATGGTCTCGGTGTTTTAGGCTGGGGTGTGGGAGGAATTGAGGCCGAAGCCAACATGCTGGGCCAACCCCTGTCTTTCGTGGCGCCGGCTGTCGTGGGCTTTAAACTCATAGGCAAACTCAACGACACCGTGACCGCAACCGATCTCGCTTTGAGTGTGACCCAAATTCTGCGCCGACACGGTGTGGTGGGCAAATTCGTGGAATTCTTCGGTCCCGGGGTTTCTCAAATGAGCATTGCCGACCGTGCTACCGTGGCCAATATGGCACCCGAATATGGCGCAACCATGGGATTTTTCCCCGTAGATTCCGAAACCATCCGCTATCTCGAGCAAACCGGGCGGGATTCGGCTCATATTCGATTGATCGAATGGTACCTTAGGGAACAAGGGCTTTTTCGCACAGATACAACCCCCGACCCCGTTTTCTCAGAAGTGATTGAACTCGATCTTAAGGATGTGCATGCCAGCCTAGCCGGACCCAAACGTCCTCAGGATCGTATCGAACTCGACGCCATGCCCCAAGCCTTTGAAGATTCCTTGCGCCAAGACATCAATCAAAGGGGATTTGGACTCAATTCCGAAGAAGCTAATAAAACAAGGGCGGTTATCTGGGAAGATGGGCATGAGGATACTTTGGGTCAAGGATCCGTGGTTATTGCCGCGATAACCAGTTGTACCAATACTTCAAATCCCTCGGTCATGATTGGTGCCGGACTTTTAGCAAAAAACGCGGTGGAAAAGGGTCTTGTTGTCAAGCCCTATGTCAAGACCAGTTTGGCCCCAGGTTCTCGGGTCGTCACTTCATATTTGGACAAGGCCGGATTACTGCCCTATTTGTCCCAGCTTGGATTTGACCTCGTCGGATACGGCTGTACCACTTGCATCGGCAACAGCGGCCCTTTACCGGATCCTGTTGCTCGGACGATCCAAGAAAACGACCTAACAGTGGCGGCTGTTTTAAGCGGAAATCGAAATTTCGAGGGCCGGGTGCATTCTCTGGTCAAGGCCAACTATCTTGCTTCCCCCCCGCTGGTGGTGGCTTATGCCTTAGCCGGCACTATGCGCATCAATTGGTCTACCGATCCCATCGGTTATGACAAAGAAAAGCACCCGGTGTTTTTACACGATATCTGGCCGAAAAACGACGAAATTCAGCAGACCCTGGAAAAAGCGCTCAAACCGGCCATGTTCACTGAGCAATACCAAGCAGTGTTTTCTGCTAATCCGTTATGGAATCAATTGCCGGAGTTGACGGGAAACACCTATGCCTGGGATACCTCTTCCACTTACATCTGCAAACCTCCATTTTTTGAGGCATTGCAAAATCCTAGCGATAAGATGGCTAACGCCCGCATCCTCGCAATTTTCGGCGACTCGGTCACCACCGACCATATCTCTCCCGCGGGAAGTATCCCCACCCAAAGCCCTGCGGGACAATATCTGCAAGAGCATGGGGTCTCTCCCCGTGATTTTAACTCTTACGGTTCCCGCCGCGGAAATCATGAAGTGATGATGCGTGGAACTTTTGCCAATATCCGCATTCACAATCTGATGGTTCCAAGCAGCGAAGGCGGCGTTACCACTGTCTACCCCTCCGGAGAGCTCAAGTCTATCTTTGATGCGGCGATGGACTACAAAGCCCAAGACATTCCTCTCATTGTGATTGCAGGCAAAGAATATGGCACCGGCAGTTCTCGAGACTGGGCTGCCAAAGGACCAAAATTGTTAGGTGTTTCCGCAGTCATCGCACAAAGTTATGAACGCATTCATCGCAGCAATCTGGTAGGAATGGGCATTATGCCCTTACAGTTTCTCCCCGGCGAATCGCATGAGAGTTGGGAATTGCAGGGAGACGAAATCCTAGGTATTGAGCTGCCAAACCCTGTCATTCCGGGATCACAGGTGACGGTAAAAATTGTCTCCCAAAAAATGAACTCTGTGACAGAGCATAAGGTGATATGCCGATTGGATTCGACGGTGGAGAATGAGTATTTCCACAACAACGGCATACTGCAAACAGTCTTTAATCACTTGTAATAACCCCATGGGTCGGATAGAGCTCAAAAATCTCCGTCGCCGACCCATGAGCATGGTGCCGAACAACAAATACAGAAAGGTCTCTATCCCCTCGCTGACAGGGGCCTTTCTGTATTGCCGGTTCGGTCGAAGGGCCGAACCGCCGGGAAAGTTACGCCTGTCAGACACGAAGCGACACCCGCTGGCTATATGCTGGCGGCTTCGGGGCAGGAAGAATCATGAGATCACCAAAGATCACATGATTTATAGCAGATTGTATAGATTGTTCTGGAGGACTTATTCACATTTCATTTGCTGGCTAAATCTGTTGCTTTCGGTTCTTCGCGTCATCGCTTGATCAAAGGGGTGGGCTTGACGCCAAGCGGAAATTAACCTCGCCGATTGATTTCCGCTATCAGAACCGGGTTGCTTATGCAAACGCTATCGCTCGGACGATTCATAATGACGTGGAAATTGAAATTTGTTGGCACCAAACGTTTGGCGAAAATGGAACTCACAGCATGCCAACGGTACAGATTTCAGATCGGGTTTCCCAGTGTGTCCAAATTCCTGCCACCTTTTCGGACATTATCACGGAGTTATTATCCACCAAACCATCATCTCAAATGATGTCTCGCTTCGCCGACAGCGATATTATCCAAGACAGCCAAACCGGTGCCGTAGTCGAGCCGGTTCATAGCGGGGATCTCTTCGTTTCTATCCTGATGCATTGGCCCGCATTATACACAAATGGCCGTTTCCTTAAAGAGGTATTAACCCGGATGGAAAAGACTTTGAGCAACCAAATCCACTGGTAATCTCCCCTTGAGATCGCACCCAATGCCATCTCAAATCACCAATTAATGGAGGAGAACGATGCGGAATAATGGCGCTGTTTATGTATTTTGGAGTGGAAAAACCCTTAGTTCCATTGGCAGCTGGCTTGCCAATGTCGCGGGTCTGTACCTTATTTTAAAATTAACCAACAGCCCCCTTTGGGTCGCTTTGTATATGCTAGGAAAAATGCTGCCAGCTATTGTCACCAGCTCTTATGGCGGCGTATTAGCGGACCGCATGAATAGAAGGTCCATACTCATGGTCCTCGACGGCTTGAGCGTGCTGGTGGCGCTCATCCCGATTTTAGTACACCAATCTTCCCAATTGTGGCTGGTATTGGCAAGCATTGTTCTACTTACAGGCATGTCCTCAGTGTATTTCCCGGCGCAACAGGGCTTGATTGCTCAATTGGGAATGCAAGACATAGGGGGAACAAACTCATTCTTTGCTGCAGGGGATGGACTGGCGATGGTAGCGGGGGCGTTATTGGGTGGTGTGATCGCTTCCCACAGCATTGCCATGGCCTTCGTCGCCAATTCTGTGTCGTTCGCCCTAAGTTTTATCACCGTTTCTTTGCTGCCGACGGGCAATGGTGGACCTCTCCCATCCGCTCCATCTTCCGCCCCTCCCAGTCCCATTACGCCAAGACAGGCGTATGTTGAGATGAAACAGGCGTGGATAACAATTCGCAGGCGTCCTGTCCTCGTGAAGGTGATCGGACTATCAGTTGCGTTAAGTCTGGCCGGAGGCGGGGTAAATGTCCTATTAAGTGTGGTGGCTCACCGGAAGGTGGGACTCGGCGCATTCGGGATCAGCTTGGCGTACGCTGCGTTGGGAACAGGATTGTTTCTCGGATCGCTACTCTCTAGGATTACCCTCAAGTCTCGGTACCGTTATACGGGAATTATCGCGTTGGCTACTATTGGAGAAGGAGTCTTCATCGGGATCTACAGTCACATGCCAATTGCGATTATCGCCATCACCAGCCTAGTCATTGCCGGAGTTTTTTCCACCATGGCAGATTCTGCGCAAGAAACACTTATCATGGAACATGTACCTCAAGAGGTTTTCGGTCGCTTTTACTCCTTTTTTGATATCTCGACCACCACTGCGTTTGCCATAGGAACGTTGCTGATGGGATTGTTGATGACCAAAACCGCTTCGGGTTTCTCCGGCAGCGTGGTAGCGATATTGTGGATCGTGGTTGGTGCACTATGGCTACAAATTCGTGGTCATGAACCTCAAAGAACTGCCACTTCCGAAACATCGATATAACTTAGGTTCGCGACACCGACTTCGCCTGTTTTGATGTTAAGATATTCCAAGGATGGCGGCGCAGACAAGTCATGAGACGGCGTACTCTAGTTTCTGGCAATTTTTTATAACCCGAAGCCTTGGTCCATGGCACCCAGCCCCGATCGCAGTCGCCAGAAAGGTTTTATCGACCCCCGTGAGACCAGTAATCAAGATGTCGTGATCTTCCAGAATTCAGTTCTTTGGGTCTGGTGAATACCTAGGGGGTTCCTTCATTGCAGAGCCAGCTGAAACACATGAAGCAAAGTTTTGCTCCTCAATCGTCTAGGCGTCGTGGTATGGGGAATAAGACCCATCTTGCACCTCGGCCGATATTCGTTCGTGCAAAATTCTAGGATCATTAAGAGAGGGGTCTTCATCCACCCATTCCTCCATCTTGCGAAGCCACCAACCGATTTTCGGACCGGGTATCCAATGAAACCACTCCATAAGATCATGCCCGTTGACGGCCAAGCGGGTTTGCACCGCATCGGATCCGACGGCTTCCGACCACTGCCGTCGGATCCGCGCTTCGTCTTGCCAGGTATTGTGAAGTCCGGTTCCCAAGATATCCATCTTGCGTAATGTCCATAATTGTCTCACATGTTTCTCTCCCCACTCCCTATTCAATCGACGTAGGGTTTTGGCACTGACCTGGTTCCAAGGATACATGTGATGTGCCACCAGAGCCTTTACCGTCACAATGATCCGTTGGCTGAAATGTAACCGCTTCATCATACGCTCAACATGCCTTGCCCCTATCGTGTCATGACCATAGAAATGCCCTTGGCCCATCGTATCGAGCGAATAGCACCAAGGTTTGCCAATATCATGCAATAGCCCTGCCAATCTCAATTCAGTTGTGGGCCCATGGGCGGCAGTATGCAACAAATGCTCATTGAGAACATAAGCATGGTAGCGTGTCCGCTGATTAAAGCCCTGAGTCATGCGCCATTCAGGCCACATAGTAAGAAAGAGCCCCGAAGCATCGGCGATTTGTAATGCTTCCGGAAAATGCGGTTTTTGCAGCAGCCGCCACAGTTCATCGCGTTGACGATCCGGACTGACCCGCCTTAGATTGGGCCATAAAAGCCTTATAGCCCGCTCGAGCTGGGAATCCAGCCGAAAGGCCTGTCCGCCAACATCCATGCCGACAAAGCGGGCCGCCCTCCACATTCGCAGGGGGTCTTCCGAGAAACGCTCAAGAGGATCACCCACTGCCATGATCAATCCTTGTCTCAGCGCACCTTGACCATTAAAAGGATCCACTAATCGCCCATTCCAAGACAGAGCCATGGCATTGAAGCTAAAATCACGGCGAGCCAGGTCTTCGTCAATACGTTCAGTCCACACAACCCCTTCAGGATGCCGCCCATCTTGATAGCGCCCTTCGCGGCGCAAGGTGGTATGTTCAATTAAAAAGTCAGGGGCACAGGATTCGTACAACGTAATCGTTCCATAGCGCATCCCCGAGGGTATGGCCTGCCATCCGTTATCCTTTGCCCAGCTCATGATCTGTTCCGGGGTTCTTGCCGAAGCCAAATCGTAATCATGGGGGATTTCTCCCCGTACCAAGTCTCGTACCGCTCCCCCCACCAAATACACCGGCTTATGAGAATAATGCAGCAAAGACCATAGCCTCCGGACCGGTTCCGGAATGCGTGTACGCCAATTCTGTGTCATCTTCTCACCTCAGCCCACCGTTAAACAAGTGCTTGCCCCAGAAAACCCTCTCTCTATTTTCCAGAGCAGGCCTTCGCGTTATGTAAAGGTTTTGTAAAGAAATCAGTAATGAGCTTTTGCATAAGACTTCCCCATCACCTGTCAGGGTAGCAGATACTCCCCTATACGACAAAGATCAGCAGGTAGCGTTATTCCACAATCCTTTCAACCAGATCCGCATATTTAGAACCTGAATCCGTGACAGGAAATTGACCCACCGAGTGAGTGTGCCAATATATGACATAATCTAGCAGAGTATGGGATCATCAAAACGGAACGGGACAAATGAGGGATCCGAGCCGGTCTGCACTCTC
>JAKACM010000089.1 GCA_021821465.1 Bacillota bacterium | reverse complement strand
GCTCCTGCTGTGAAGTATCAGCCATTCTGAACATCGACCCTTTCGCGAATAAGATAGTTACCTATTCGCGATGGGTCCACCATTTTCCTTTACAGAATGGGAATTAATTTCGTCCTGCCTCCTTAGTCGTTGATTCGTAACTTCCGAGGTTGCGATCTTGCTGGAATTAATGCCAGGGACTTTACCTGCCATAAAAGCAAAAAAAATGTTGAAAAAGGCAAATGTTTCGGTCGGTCAATAAGACTTTGCGGTTCTTTCGCTGAACGAGGAATTAAGAACCGGTCACCGCAACGGGATCGTGACAACTTGTGTTTGTCCGACATCCGCATCTAAAAGGACGATTGAGGAGGTTTCATTCGATGGATAGGAACGGGCGGGATGCGGGCAAGAGGATGGGATTGTCCCAAGAGTTTCAACTGAATAGCCCCATGCCGACGTTCGGAGCGGAATCTTGGGAAATGTTGCCCTATCCCCGATCCGAGAAACTCTCCCGGTTTTTCCTTCCCCAGGAGGAGGTCTATAGCAGGTATACACTTTGCTGGGGATGTCGCAATCATTGCGGTGTGCTTGCCAAGACATCGGGCGGGATAGTGCGCGAAATACGGGTCAATCCTTATCATCCCATCTCGGATACATCCCGTGCTTTGTATGAGACACCGCTTGATGCCGCCAAGGTGTGGCAGACACCCGTATTAGGATGTTCGGAGACCAGCCGAAAAATAGATGCACTTTATGATCCCTTGCGTGTGTTTGCGCCCCTAAAACGTTTAGGCCCTCGCGGATCCGGTAAGTGGGAAATAATTAGCTGGGAGCAGTTGATCGAGGAAGTGGTCCACGGCGGAAAACTTTTCAGACATATTGCCACAGAAGCAGAGCGGGTAATCGGAGGATTTGCCTTGATTTACAACGAGGGGACTAACCAAAATGTACCTATAGATCCGACTCATCCGGATATGGGCCCCGCAACCAATGGCTTAGTGATCTATATGAGCGAATCCGAAGACGGCCCGAGGCAGTTTATTGATCGTTTTGCTCGATCCTTTGGCACGGTGAATGTGTTTGATGCAGCGCAGACAAAGGACGAGAATGGGCAGGTAGCCCTACGGTTGTCCGGTGTCAGCAAGGCAAGCAGTTGTGAACCGGACATTTCGCATGCCGAATTTGTGTTGGGATTTGGATTGTCCCACGACGCCCGGGAATGGTCTCACAAGATAAAAAACCACCGCCAGGCCTCTAATTTTCTCGAGAATCTCACAATGCATAGCGTGGACGTGCACGCCGATAGCCCTTGGAATTTCCCCGGGGACTTCACGTTGATTAGGCCCGGAGGAGATGGGGCATTAGCCATGGGATTAGTTCGGTGGATTTTAGATAATAATGCCTATGACAGTGAATACTTGTCCATCCCCAGTGCCCAAGGGGCGAACAAGCATGGTCAACCGAATTTTACTAACGCCACCTGGTTAGTGAACGTTGACGGAAAAAGCGCGCGACAAGGAACCTTTCTGACAGTCCAAGAGGCGGAGCTGACCGTGAAGGAACCGTCTTTTGCGAAAGACGGGGTCGTTTTGGATTTCAGTTCCCATCGGCTTACTCCCTCATCTTCGTCAGAAAAGGCCTTATGGACCATTTCCTCTGATTACCGCAAACCCCTGCGGATCAATGGTATTCATTGTCGTACGGCATTCCAGATTTTGTGGCAAGAGGCCCACCGTTATTCGCTAGAAGAATATGCTCACTTTGCCGGTGTGTCCGAGGAAGTTTTGGAAAGACTGGCTCAAGAATTTACTCGGCACGGAAAACAGGCTGTGGCAGATTTTTCTCGGGGAGCGGTTATGCATACTAACGGGGTATACACGGCCCGGGCCATTTTTACCCTCAACTTGTTAGTGGGCAATGTGGATTGGGTGGGTGGCTATGTCATAGGAGGCGGCGGGGCAGATCTTCTGGGTCGGGAACAATACGCCCACTATCATTTAGATCACTGGCCCCATGAAAATCTTCGTGTGCCTTATGGTGTAAATCTTTCCAGGACGGGCGTGTCTTATGAAGGCACGTCATATTTTGCTGAACGCATTAAGCAAGGACAATCTCCATATCCTGCAATCCGTCCCTGGTTCCCGTACAGCCGGGGGTTATGGGAAGAGATGTTTGCCGGATTGTATCAAGGTTACCCCTACCGGGGTCAAATTGTGGTGCAATACCGATCAAACCCGGCGAGGAGTGCACCGGCTATTGCAGGCGGGGGAAGTTCGCCATGGGCCGATTTGATGACGGACTTAGGAAAAGTTCCGTTGTTTATTGCTATTGACCGAAAAATTTCCGACAGCTCGCAATATGCGGATTACATTGTACCGGATACGATTGGCTGGGAAGAGTGGGGTTTCTCGGAGTCTCGGCATTATTATCCGGCTAAAGCCATCGGAGTCGGTTCGCCGGTAGTCAAGCCCTTGACCGGGAGCACATCCCAAGGCGAGTCCATGAGCATGGAACAATTTTTCATTGACGTCGCTAAGCGCCTTAGACTTCCGGGATTTGGGGCCGAGGCATTTCTTGAGGGCGGAAATTTGGATAACCGTGCGCAGTACTATCTGAAAATGCTGACCAATTTGGCCTATGATACGAGCTATGTTCACGTCAATCCTGACCAAACAATTAGCCAGGGATCGGTTCCGGACGGCGAAGACAAAGACCTTGAGGTGATTGCAAGTTGGTACCGGCGACATCCCGATGCCCTTAGAGAACAAGAATGGCGCAAAGTGGCCTATGTAATGGCGCGTGGCGGACGCTTTGAAGATTATGGGGATGCTTACGAACCCGGATCCTTAGGTATCATGCACCGGCAATCGCTACCCATGGAGGAAAATTGGGCAGAATTTAGACAAGAGGCGGCCGGTCGATATCGTGATGTGTTTTATCCACCGATAACGGCTCGGCCAAAATCATGGATGGCGCATCGTTTTGGCCGAGCAAAGCCCCTTCAGATTTACAGCCAGGAACAAGCTCTGATGCGCAATGCCTTAACGGGTGCGCACTTTGTGGGCACAGGGAGTTATCAGCCATTACAAAATATGATAGGGCAGCATGTCGATCAGGCCGATTTTGTTCAGGGCTACTCCTTTGTCTTGACATCGCGCAAGACAGCATTTGAACTCGGTCGCCACTTAACAGTAAATAAGTCCAATGCCTTGTCCTCTTTACCTGATATTGATATGAATCCCGAGGATGCTGCCAAACACGGATTGGCGGACAAAGAAGTAATCCGAGTCATATCTCCAAGCTATTCTGGCGGAGTGAGTGCCAGAGTACGGTTTTGGCCGCAACAAAGGTTGGGAGTCCTTTCGTTTGTGCAAGGTCCTGTTGACACCCTAGGGCCATGGCCCCAAGTGGATTCTCGGAATAAAGGGAATACAGAGCATTCAATTTTCAATGCGCTTATCAGGAGTGATGAGTCCTTACAGGCCGGGCCATTTTGGAGCATTGCTTTGGAAGACCCGATTGGAGGCGGAACCGCCTGTTATGAAACTCGAGTGAAAATAGAGAAACTGGAGAAAAACTGGCCGCGAGATGGATAAGAATTGTCTTCTCCCAAAAATAGACAACGAAAAAAGACAGAGACAAAAAAATGGGCCCGTGTTGCCGGCAAGCAGGCTGACACTGATCAAAAATGTGAAGATAGGGGGATCAAATGATGACGGAGAACAATGGGCAAAGGTCTTCCATCCATGTCGCCTTGCTGGTCTCAAGTGAACTGGAAGACGAGGGATTATTAAAAGTGATCCACGACCTCAACGACATGGCATGCAATTGTCATCGGGTTATACACGACATTATGGATGTTGAGTCGATTGTCACCTGTCAATGGGACAAGGCAGACGTGGTAATTATGATGCTGACCAATAAGATTGTGGAATCCGCGGTAGAGATTTTTCACCGCAATCTTGCCGATGTGCCCATCGTTATCGTAGCTAAGGAACCCCTTCACTGGAGTGTCATGGCACGTTTATTAGATCGGGGAGTGCAAGGATTAACCCAATCCATGCGTGCCTCTGTCATTGTCAGCATGGTCCGTTTAGCCTATTATCACAGCGGTGGAGTGGATTCTGAATTGATACGTCAATTACTGGATGCAATCCAAGACGAAGATGCTCAGCATTCGGCACGACTAACAACTCTCGACTACCATATTTGGTCGTTAATGGTCCGGGGGTTGTCTAACCCCCAAATATCACAATATTGTGGAATTTCTGTGTCGCAAACGAAACACCACGTAAACAATATTTTTAAGTACCTTGGTGTCCATGATCGAGAGCATGCCGTTATGTTATACGATACTCACAAAGACGAGCTGAAAGAATCGCAAGTCACAGACAGTCGAATCTAGAGAGCCACATCAATGCTCATCGTCCGATTCTGGCAGACCTAAAGTGTGGGTTTTGGAGAAACCCGAAGGGTTAGGATCGAGACCGGCCGGCTGCAAAAGAAAGATGCACACACAAAAAGATGGTCCGGTTCGTGGGGAGGTAAGGAGGCGACGGGACCGATGAATGCAGTGATGGCTTTATTTACACTGGAAGGAGCTCTTATCGTTGGCAGTCTCGCGATTCTTTTCTGGCAGGTCTGGCGTTACGTGAGACGCGAAAAGTCTTTGGGCTCTCGCCGTGTCATTATTTTCCGGTTCCGGGGGAGCAAGCTGATTCTGCGTGCTCACCTAATTGTTTGGCGAGTGCTGGGACAGAAGAGAAAGACAAAACCCCACCACATTCCGTGGATACGAGTTTTGTCTACCCATCACTTGTCGAAAGCGAGGCCTTTGCATCGGCGGGCGCGGTGACAGAGAACTATCGATGCATTCTGTCACCGAGTGGCGCCGTATAAGAACTTTATAGTCGGGTAATATTTTCATGATTCAGTTCAGGTGCCATTGTTTTCGTATTGCCTCAATAGCATGGTTGTTGGCTTTATTGGAGATCGCGGCGCGACACCAAAAGCGGCCCATGCCTTATTTGTTCGCGGCTGGCTCTGGCTTTGCCTTATTGTTGATAGCTTTGGAGAACGTTCCAAAAATCGGGGCTTTGGTAACCCAGACGCCAAATGCTAATCCCGCGTAAATTGGCGCTTTGAGCGGCACGCATTAAAAGTCCGGCGGCTTGGTTGTTTTCATCCCAGGATACGGTATCACCAATATGTTCTTGTTGGATAACTTGCTGGAGCATGGCCTGGGTGGATGGACCATAAACCCCTGGGTGTGCCTGCGGTGCCTGAAAATCTTTCTGAAAGCTCGTGATCGCTTCGGTGGTAGCCGAATCCAGGATTCCGTTGGTTGCCAACAGTGGAGGCGGCGTGAGTTGCTGACTCAAAGCATAGCGCAAGAGTACCACATTCAAAAGGTTTTGCAGATTTTGCACGCTCGGATTCAAGCCTGAGTCGGTAGTGGTCAAGGGTGCAGAGGGCGCGGTAGCCGTGGTGCCGGTAGATATTTGTATTTCCCCTTCTACGGGATCAAAGACCCACTGCCCGGCTTGATGTGCGAGATTTCCTTCGATAGTGCGATCACTAATCGCCAGACCGGATTGAAAACCTTGATTGGTATAGGTCCAGCTTTGACCATAAGGAGCGATTCCCAACACCAGTTGGCGAGCAGGAACCACTTTTTGCGCAGCGGCTATTGCCGCTTCAACCCAAGACAATCCGGCCGTAGGTCCGGGATTGGGAG
The DNA here is from genome assembly GCA_021821465.1 of Bacillota bacterium. Lineage (GTDB taxonomy): Bacteria > Bacillota > Sulfobacillia > Sulfobacillales > Sulfobacillaceae > Sulfobacillus. The sequence goes on along the minus strand of JAKACM010000089.1, from coordinate 13,062 downwards.
CCTCGGGAGTTGGTGTCCCGGTCGTATATTCCGGGTAGGCCAAGAGGTCCAAATAATTGGCATATTGAGCCAGTTGCGCGTAAGGATAGCGTGAATCGGGCAAGGGCAGGACATCGACCATTAATTGTTGGTTTTGTGCATGCAATGCCTGGGCCAGTTGCTTCACAAACGAGACCAAGGTTGATCCGTTTGTCGTGTTCAAGTTTTCAAAATCCAAGGTGTACCCTTGGTAATGATATATCTGGGCGCTTTGGGCAAGACGGGTAATCAATTGCGTTGCGGCCGTAGTGTCGGCCCAACCGGACGGCAAGGGTTGATTCATGCTGATTGTTGGCCATATGGCAAGATGTTCGGCGGCGGCTTGCTTGGTCACGGTTGTGATTTGGGATGACGAGGGGGTTTGTGTCAACAGACCTGTGATCCCGGCTTGATACCATAATGGTGCGATGGTCGTTAGTTGGCTTGGATGATGGGTCATGTCATACCAAGATGATCCGGGTGTGATTCCACTCAAAGAGAAATTGCCGTACCCGACGACCAGAGGCGGGGTGGCAAGGTTGACAGAAACAGGCTGGGTATCCCAAATTGAAAATTCCGCGGTATTCGGGGCAACCGGATCTTTGGCGTATACGACGACGGGATAGGTGCCGCTGGTAGAGGGAGTGAAGGTGAAACGCGAGGATGTCGTATAAGAAGATCCCGTCCATTGACCATTTGGTGTCTCATACCAAAACTGATACACGGGGTCAATCAATGAGGTGGCGGAAGCCTGTACGGTGACGGAATTGCCAGCCGTCACAGATCCTGTCGGTACTTGCAAACTCACGGTACTGCCGACATTGGCAATAAAGGTTTGATGAAAGGCTTGACTCCAGTCACCGGCTTGAATTTGCTGGGAAGTCAGGGCATCGACGACAATGGGGTAAGAACCTCGGGACGAATGGGGAATTGTGAACGTATTTTTTGTTGACCAATTTTGCACCATGGACCAACCACGGGGTGATTCCTGCCAAAATTGATACTCTACGGTTCCCCCGGTGCTGTGAGCCACGGCGGTGTAGGTTAACGTGCTTCCCGGTGCTTGGATTCCATTAGGTCCATGCGCGGCTAAATTGGTCACGACCGGAACTGCGGCAGCCCAGGCCAGTTCATTGACTCCGAATAACGCCATAGTGGTGGTTAACATCAGTGTCGCGGCGCGTTTTACAGGTGATGCAACTTTCATGTTCTCGTCCTTCTTCTGAAAGAAATTATGTCACGGGTATATTCTTCGCCATGAGAATTCGAATTCCTTCCATATATGTCAAATTGCCCTGATTTGACACTCCCCTCCCGGAAGGGAGGAGATTCTTGCGAGGAACCGGCTGACGTCAGCTTTAGTCGCAAAGGGTTAGCCAAAAGCCCCCTATCCGGTCGCCTAAAGCTCTCCGGTTACTTAGACTTATCGTTCGCCGAATCCGGTTAACGTCTGGTCTTGACGACGCGATATATTTTACGCCTCCCACGATTGCGGGAGGCGTAAAATATATCCTATTGTCAAAGAGCGAACACATTTAAATAGTCACACCAATGGGGCGTTATGCCACAAGACGGTCGCCTGACGGCGCGCTGGATAAGACAAGGAATTTTAATCTTTTGCGCCGTTCTCGCGGCACTCTCACCGTCTTCTCATTGAGACGAACCGTGGTTGTTCTTTGGAGGTCTATTGATCGGGGCATTAGGCAATGATCCCGGACTGGTCTGGCTACGTCCTACGGAATATTTGCCCTTGTGATTATGCTGGGGGGCTCTGGCCAGGCGTCTTTTCATTCTCACATGGTGGCGATATTTCCGGTTGGTTTAAGAATCAACTGTCTATAGCACGTTGAAGACTGGGGATAATGGAAGGGGCACCCGAGAAGTCTCGACCTGAGGAAAGAGCATGACCATGGCCCAAATTATTTGACCAAGGCTGAAGAGCAGCTCACCTAGAACGAAGGGTGAGGTGAATCGCCCCTTCAGGCGTTCGGACAACGGCCGTGGATTTGAGGATACGGTAAATTCGTGATTATCAATGATTACGGAATTTGTAGCAGTACAATAATAATTGCCGGGCATCTCGGCAGAGATAGGCCGTGAGTCATCCGAATACCCCGCCGAATAACACGGACAGAATAGGTGGTGCCTGTGTGTTCAGAGATAGCGGTCAAGGAGAAGTTGTCGGTTGGGGAAGGCTTGAAATAAACTACGGCGGGTCTCTCAGGAGATGCCAATGATATTTTTTAGCTAAACGTGTTCATCTGGGGAAAGGCGAAATGCCGGGTAAATTGAAAAAAGGAACACCTAGTTATGACCCGATTTCTCGGTGAAGTGATTCGGATTCACGGGCTCAGCCAAGGGATGTTCACGTCGTGAGACAGGCAAACTTGTGATAGACGAGTTAGGAGGAAAACGGCTTCCGCTCGGTATTAACGCCGAAGCCGTCAATTTTGGATGGCAACTCAGCAAATCAAAGAGGTCAAGTCTTCGTGGATGCAAGCCCTCGTTTGGGGAAGTGCCCATGCTATCAATGACGGATATCCCACGTTATACCTTCCCCTTCTGCCCATTCTCATGACTCGATGGCACTTTGGAGTGAGTCAGGCAGGTCTATTGGCCGGATTGCTTGCGCTCACCACTCAAGCTATGCAGCCTTTTCTGGGAGCGTGGGCCGATAAGCGCGGAGGACCGTGGTTTGTCGTGGGCGGTCTATTGATCGGAGCCGTAGGAAATGCTCTGGGACTGGCTTTGGCTCCGGCCTATTGGATATTTGCCCTCATGCTTATGCTGGGAGGGCTCGGCAACGCATCCTTTCATCCTCATATGGCCGCATTAGTGAGTTTACGCCATAAAGATCATCCCGGGCGCAATATGAGCGGATGGATGGTCAGTGGCATGATTGGCCATATTTTAGCACCCCTGGCTGTGGTGGCATTGTGGAAGTGGACAGGTGCCCCCGGGACGGCCCTTTTGGTGATTCCGGGAATGATAGCCGCTTATGCACTATATCCGTCGGCAAAAACCGTTCCGACACCATTGAAACCGGCGAAGAAAGAAAAAGTGAGTTGGGCCACTTGGAAGACCATGTGGCAGCGAGGCGGCATATTTTTAGGAATTGTCGCATTGCGCAGTATGGGTTCGGCCAGTCTTTTGACACTGCTTCCCATTGTCTGGGATCATCGTGGGGGTAATTCAGCCGAAACCGGAGCTTTGATGGCGGTGGTGTATGCCGGAGGGATGATGGGGAATCTTTTGGGAGGATCCCTTTCCGATGCCATGGGACCAAGAGTCGTTTTGGGCGTTTCGCTTCTGGGTTCGGCCTTGGCCGTATGGCTGGGAATGGACACGGCAGGAATCGGTTGGTCATTTTGGCTGGCCGTCGCCATTTGGGGATTCTTGGTCAATGGGGCGGGAGCAGTAGTGATTGTGTATGGCCAGTCTTTGTTTCCGGGGAACCTGGGCATGGCGTCGGGACTGACAATGGGTCTCGGAAGCACGATGGGGGCTTTCGGGGCATGGGTAGTCGGTACTGTCGCCCAGTGGCGCGGTTTACCGGTAGCAGTGGATTTGGCTGCAGTCTGTCTCTTGGTGGCGATGCTTCCGGTGATGTGGCTTAAAAGGCCAACAGTACATTAAGAGTTGAGGATAGGCCAAAAGATCATGGGAATGGGTCAGCCAAGAAATCTGAACCTAGGAATTGAGGGCCACGCATGGACTGGGGGTGCCATACCAAGTCTGTCAGTGCGTGCAAATTAGGAGGCCGACGGATCTTTCCGCTGATTATGGGACCATCTCAGAACACCTGCGGATATAAGCAGGACAATCGCTGTACAGTCAATAATTAGGTTTAAAAGTGTAATATGGAAAGAACCCAGGATAAAAAGAAGGGGACCGACAAACCAGATGAGGGTGATGACAGGGTGAGAAGTGGATTGCGGTTTGTCAGGTCCCCAGTGCCAGACTATCGGGCACTTAGTGGGCACCCACCATCCTTGGAGGGCCATTCCCTGTTGGGGAGGGTGCGAGGGACGATGGGTAAGTTTAGCACGCCACAAAGAGAACGACGAACTGACGACATTGAGAGGACCTTCCGGGCTGTCCAATGACATGAGCCACCAGCCCTGTTCCGGAGCCGAACGTTTCATGGTTTTGGCAAGAGCAGGGTCTCCTATCGTCTCACACGAGTTAAGAACGCCGACAAGGGGCACCCACGGGTCATTTCGGTGCCAAATATATTGCAAAGACCACAATAACCATAGGATTAGAGCGAGACTTGAACCGATAAGCCATCCTTGGCTGGTCCAGTATCCATGTTCGGCTAGAATCCATGCACCTAAGAGGAGGCTCGTTTGGATCCAGTTTCCGTTTTCTTTTGGGGCTCTTAAACCAAATAGCAGATAGCGAAACACTTCGTCGGTTTGCCATGGTACCGGGTGTATGGCCGTGGGGTCAACCGATTGGCTGATGGATCGGGCAAGTTGCCGAAACTGGCGGATCACAAAGGTGAGAAAACCCCCCAGAGCGACCAAAACGACGAGAATATAGACCGTCAAATGAGCATCACTCCTTATATTGTATGATAGCAGATTGGCAGTGTGTCATTCGGACTCGTATCTGCTATTTCTCTCTTCTCCTGCCAGATCTTTGGAGTAGAGCAACCCATGCTAAAATTCCTATGTACAGTGCAAAAATTTCACTTTACCATATGAGTGGAGAGGACCCGTGTTGACTAGTCTGGTGCGGGGTAGCATATGGCAGGTTCGGGCGATCTTTGAGGGGCCCCTGGTTACTAATCCTTCGCATTTGGCGAGTCTGCGGATAATCTGCTTTGTGAGAAATTTAGGACTCGGGGCTCATGCCCCAAGAAGGAGGATCCCTAATGGACAGCCTAGTAAAATCCGCAGATCGTGTGGTGATCGTATTGTCAGCAATAGCCGACATGCCCGGGGGGGCTTTCATTTACCGATCTGTTAAATAAGACCGCTATTCCTAAAAGCAGTCTTCACGGTATTATTCAGACATTGGTTGCCACTTCGATGATTACCTATGATGAGTCAACCCGGATTTACTATTTCGGGCCCAAGATGTGGGAATTGGCGATGAAATATTATGATCGTCTTCATTTGGTCCCTATAGCGTGGCCCTATATCGAAAGACTGCGGGATACATGTGGGCAAACGGTGCAGATGGCTGTGTTGGAAGGTCACGATGTACTTTATGTGGCTAAGGCCGAGTCGCACCGTCCTCTGCAGACGGCGTCTTATGTGGGCAGCAGATTACCGGCTTATGCTACGGGTTTAGGCAAAGCATTATTAGCGACTCTTGGAGATTCTCGTCTTAGAACAATTTTTCCCGAGGAAGCCTGGCTCCCTTTCACCAAAAATACCATCACGCGTTATGATGAGTTGATACAGAAATTGCAACAAATTCGCGACAAGGGCTTCGCTGAAGATACAGGGGAGTATTCGCCCGATATCAGATGTTTGGCTTATCCCGTACTGGGATTGGAAAACGCGGGAGTTGCCGCTGTCAGTGTATCGATTTCTGCCGATGACTTTTCGGCTGTGAATAGAGACGACATCGTCCATTTTCTGCGCGATGAGTGTCATATTCTGTCCAGGCGCTTAGGCAGCACCGATCCAGAGGCGTGGCGCCAGCGGGCCGCCATAGATTTTCCTGTTATCGTTCGCGAAAAGTTGCTTTGAAAAACCGTTAATTATGAACTGGCGTTCACTATGGCGTACTTGGTAAACTGCGTCACCACAAATAAAGAGATGTGAGGGTCAGTCATAGGTCAGGAGGTACATAATGCCGATTGAAGTAGATCTGCATAATAAGATCTTTCATTTGAGCAGTCGAAATTCCAGTTATGTGATGGCGCTCACATCACAAGGATATCTTGCTCATCTTTACTGGGGAAAGCGTCTTGCGGTCTCGCCCGCATTATTGAGAGTCCTGCCCTCAATGTCCCGTCCTTTTTCTTTGACTCGTGAGCAAGATTCCTTGTTGTCTTTGGATCTGCTGCCTCAGGAATATCCGGGCTTTGGGCACGGTGATATGCGTGCGCCGGCCTATCAGGTTCTTTTATCTGACGGCACCACCATAATAGATCCCAAGTATCAAAGACACCGTGTTGTGGCGGGCAAGCGTGATCTGGCTGCCTTGCCTCATATCCGCGTTGGATCACCGGACAATGCCGAAACTCTCGAGATGGAATTAAAAGATGCGTACTCTCAACTTCAGATTACTCTTGTCTATACGGTGCTGACCGACTTGGATGTGATTGTCCGGTCGGTCAGCTTTGTGAATCACTCCCGTAATTCTATGCGGCTCTTGAGGGCTTTGTCTTCTACGGTGGATTTTTTGGAACAGTCATGGGAAATTATTTCCTTACCGGGGGCATGGGGACGTGAAAGGTCGATTCAGAGAAATTCTTTAGCGCAGGGGATAATATCCGTGGAAAGCCGGCGGGGGACATCGAGTCATCAAGCCAATCCCTTTTTGGCCATGGTGAGTCCCGACACGACCGAAGAGAGGGGGGAGGTCTTCGCTTTTAATTTGGTTTACAGCGGCAATTTTCTGGCTTTTTGCGAAAGGGATCAATATTCTCAGGTTCGCAGCGGAATCGGGATCAATCCCTTGGACTTTTCGTGGCTTTTGGAACCTCGAGAAACATTCCAGACTCCTGAAGCGGTGATGGTCTACTCAGATAAGGGACTGGAAAAAATGTCTTGGACTTTTCATACTCTTTACCGCCACCATTTAAATCAGGGACAATGGCAACACCTAGATCGGCCTATTCTCATTAACAACTGGGAAGCGACGTATTTCTCTTTTACCGAAGAGAAATTGCTGGAGATTGCCCGGGCAGCATCGAATTTGGAAATTGAGATGTTTGTGCTGGATGACGGCTGGTTTGGTGAGCGCGATAATGATAGAAAATCGCTGGGTGATTATGAAGCCAACTCAGGAAAACTGCCGCATGGTCTCGGGGTTCTGGCCGAACAAGTGAAACAGCAAGGGTTGACTTTTGGCCTATGGGTGGAACCCGAAATGGTCTCTCAGGACAGCGATTTGTACCGTCAGCATCCGGATTGGTGTTTGCAGGTGCCTCACAGATCCTCCTCGTGGGGCCGGAATCAGCTGGTTCTCGATCTCTCTCGTCCGGACGTGCAAAACTGGATCATTGAGATTTTGTCCAAGGTATTTCAGCGTGCCGATATTGCGTATGTGAAATGGGATATGAACCGCAGTTTATCGGAAATGGGCTCCTCTTCGCTTCCCAAGGAAAGACGCCAGGAAACATCGCACCGCTATGTTTTGGGTCTCTACCATATTCTTGACGTGCTGACGGGCTTATTTCCCAAAATTTTGTTTGAAGGCTGCTCGGGTGGAGGAGGGCGGTTTGATCCCGGAATTTTATATTACATGCCGCAAATTTGGACGAGTGATACCACTGATGCAGCAGAGAGGGCCAAAATTCAATATGGCACCAGTTTAATCTATCCGCCGGCGGCGATGACGGCTCATGTGTCCGGAGTACCCAATCACCAACTCGGTCGGATCACCCCTTGGGACGCCCGGCATTGGATTGCGATGTCGGCTAATTTTGGCTATGAGCTGGATCTGGCCGAACTCACATCTAACGAAAAGACTCAGGCGGCTCAATATATTCACTTCTACAAGAATACATTGCGCAAATTGGTACAGTGGGGTGAATTTTCGCGATTACAAGATCCTTTCACCACCAATGGTATGTCTTGGATGTTCTCCGACAGTGAGCGAAACGAAATGGTGGTTGTGTATCTCTCGTTAAGAACCGAAGCCAATCCTAACCGCACCTGGATCAAGCTGCGTCATCTGAATCCTGACTTTCTTTACCGGATCAAGGACTGCAGCCGACAGCAAGAAAGCACAGGATCAGGGGAAGTCCTTAGAGGTGATGAGTTGATGAATGTGGGCTTGTGTGTATGGCCCAGATACGACGGCTTTACCCAGGCCTGGCATCTTGTGCGAGAAAGCCTGGCTATGTCTCAAGTCTGATATACGATACTCCTCAAACCTACGCCTGATCTAACAGCAGCCGCTAGAAGAAGAGAAGAAAAAGGTCCGGCAAAGGGCCTGCCATTACGCATCAAAAAGGAGTTATCATGCCCGCTTTAAGTGAAGAAGAACGAGCCGAAGCATTTAAATTATATGAACAGATTGCCTCATGGTGGTCTTTGGATCAGAAACACGGCAATTTATCTGAAGATAGCTGGATCTCGCTGCCCCGATCTTATATCACACCGGCAGGACAGGAATCGGTGTTTCCGGAATTGTATTATTGGGATTCTTATTTTATTGTGCGGGGACTCTTGGCACATGATGAAGTCATGATGGCACGCGATCAAATCGACAACCTATTGGATTTGGTCGCGCGTTTCGGATTTGTGCCCAATGGCAACCGTACCTTCTATCTGACGCGCTCTCAGCCGCCTCTGCTCACGGCTATGGTCCGAGAATATTACACCTATACCAAAAACCGTAAGTGGCTCAAAGAGGCCTTTGAATGGATGGTCCGGGAATTGGCATATTGGCTCGACGGCCCTCATTTGCCTCACGGCACTTTGGCCCGGTGGTTTGATAGGGGAGATCGGGAGTTGTCAGCTGAATTGGCTAGTGAAGCGGAATCCGGATGGGATTTTACCGCACGGTTTAGCGGAGATGCTCGGCGCTTCTATGCTGTGGATCTTAACGCGATCTTGTACGGGATGATGACAGACTTGAGTCTTTTGGCAAAAGAACTTGGCAGAGGGAAAGAGGCTTTGCAATACCGTCAACAGGCACACGATTTCTTGACCCAACTGAACCGGGTGTTGTGGGATTCGGCACATGGTGAGTATCGCGATTGGAATTTTGAGGACCAGGTCTTTAGCCCCGTATCATCCCTGGCGTCTTTTTACCCCTTGTGGACCTATGCGGCATCAAAAGATTGGGCCGCGAAGCTTCTGGCTCACTTGGGTGAATTTAGCAGGAATTGTGGGCTGGTCGCCACCGACCGTGTCTATCCCAGCCCTCATCCCACTTTGAATTTTGTGCAGTGGGGAGATCCTATTGTGTGGGCTCCTTTGCAACTGATTACCGCAGAGGGGCTCACCAAGTACGGTTTTATGGCGTATGCCCGAGAAATCATTCATACCTATTTACGATTAATTTTGAGCCGCTACCGGCAAACGGGCAAACTCTACGAAAAATACCACGGAGACACCGGATTGGAAGATGTTCCCCAAGAACGGTATCCGAATAGTGCCTTCCACGGCTGGACGGCAGGAGTCTTTGCGGTCTTTGCCAAAGAGGCGTTGTCTCTCTAAGTGATCTCGCCCGATCGTTTTCTGTCGCGAGTGAATTTGTGGGAAAAAGTAAGATGGACCAATGACCAGCCCTTTAGTGCGGCGAATGTTGTCTACACATTTGCCTTGTTGAAACGTTATCCGGCACTTGACACCATTGGCATTTGGAAGGTCTTAAAGGAAGTCAAGGCAGTTCACAGTGAAACAGCCATAGTCGATGATGTGATGTGAAAAAAATGTTGCCAATCCGGTCAAATATCGCAATCAATCCGGTGGGAACGGGACCTTATTCCCTGAAATTGTTTTCCCCGCAAGTGTGCTCATTTAACGCTAATGCTTCGTATTGGGGCGGAAGGCCCAGGTGCCAACGGTAGAATATCCGGAATATACCAGAAATCCCCGTGTAAACCATGTATATTACGCGCGCATCAATGCCAACCGTTCGTCCGGGAGGGGCGGGGATTTTTGCGGCATATCCGCCAAACTGACGATAGCTTCCTCAATGGCATCCATCATCTGCTCTGCGGTCATTGGTGCTAACAATTATGCGGATATATAGCGTACGATATCGCGCAGGTCGCCTTCGACGGGTTCCGATACCGTCACCCTATATCCTTCCATTGGCTATATCTTGTCGGATGTCGCGCATGACATCCGCGAATGGGCGTTTTCGCCACTCATTGAGCGCGGTTTTGCCCTCATCTAAAAGACGGTACAATTCCAGTTTGCCGTTAAGCATCTCATAGGCTTCGATGCTCATCACAACCAAGTCTCCCTGACCGTTTTTGGTAATGAATACGGGCTCGCGGCTCTCACGACAGAACGTGGAAATCTCATTATAGTTGTTTCTCAAATCCGTGCTGGACTTAATACGCGGCATGTGATAAACCTTCTCTTTTTCAATCTACAGATATTTTACACGAATTTCGTTATAGTTATCAAACGAGAGGCCGTAGCGCACAGCTATGGCGGAGTGGGTCGATGGCTATCGGGCAATCCGCCCTGCCGAGTCTCGAACTGGCTTAACGAGAGAAACCCAGGTCATACACAGGAGGCGTACCCGTCAGGGGAAACGCCCCGGAAACGCCCCCCTTTTTGGGGCGGTCGATGAGTTAAGGCAGGAAGTGAAGAAACAATGGGAAAAATCGCTTGAGTCAGCGTATCAAAGAATTTTCACATTGGCACAACTTTTACTTCTGTGCAACAATCGACTTGGAAGTATTGGGTACAACCGTTAACATTCCGCAAGACTTCTTGGGCCAAATGAACTGCATGGTATGGCATAAGGCATCGCATTGCGCGATGTCAGCCTTTTTGTCGATCCTGACGAATTTGTCGGGCTGGTGGGCGAATCGGGATTAGGTAAGTCGACGCTCGCTTATGCGATTTTGCGGTTATTGCACGGTGGCCGGGTAATAGGCGGGTCGGTTGAGGTCTTAGGACAGAATGTGTATGAACTCGACTACAATCACTTGCGAAAATTTCGATGGGAGACGGTTTCCATGGTGTTTCAGGGGGCCATGAATTCCTTGAACCCTGTGCTAACGGTCGAACAACATATCTATGAAACCGTTCGGGCACATGACGAGTCGGCAACCTTAATCCAGTTGCGCACCCGGACTGACGAACTCTTGGATATGGTTGAAATCGACAAACGGCGCGCACAAAATTATCCGCATCAATTGTCGGGAGGAATGAAACAAAGAGTAGTCATTGCTCTGGCTATTGCCTTGAATCCAAAACTCGTGATTATGGATGAACCGACCACGGCCCTTGATGTCGTTGTGCAACGGGCGATTTTGGACCGGATTGGTGAAATTCAACGGCAGCGGCGTTTCGCAGTTTTGTTTATTACCCATGATCTGAGTTTAATCGAACAAGTCGCATCTAGGGTATCGATTATGTACGCGGGAAGTATTGTCGAAACCACTCCGGTTGAAAAACTCTTGATGCCGGATGTGCATCATCCATATACGCTGGGGCTGTTAAACGCTATTCCCGAATTGCTGGAAGACAACGTCAATATCAGCAGCATTCCGGGGCATCCTCCGGATATCACAAAACTTCCCCCGGGGTGTGCTTTCCATCCTCGCTGTCCCTATATGAAAGACTCGTGCCGTGTGTCGTTGCCTATTCTTAAACAATATTCGGGGTCATGGATAGCGTGCAACAGGTTGTCGGAACTGGAGGAATTACTTTATGGCCAATAACCCGGAAACGCCAATCGGCCTTGATGAGGCGGTATTAAGTGCCAAGGATTTAACCGTGACATTTCCCATGGGGAGCTTATGGTCGAGAAAAGAGTTGATCCCGGTGAATCATATGACTTTTTCGTTGAAGAAAGATGAGGTGCGGGGATTGGTCGGAGAATCCGGCAGCGGGAAAAGTTCAGTGGCTAAAGCCTTGACACGCATTTATACACCCACTCACGGCGAAATGCGTTTTCATGGGGAAAATGTTGCACTTATTCGCGGACATGAATTGAAGAGATATCGGCAAAAGGTGCAAATGGTCTTTCAAGATCCGTATAGCTCGCTAAATCCTTTAAAGACTGTTCGTCAGCAATTGCAACGACCATTACACCTTATTCACAATACGCGTTACAGTGTGGATAGCTTGTTAGAGGCGGTCGGCTTGTCCCGTGATTTACAATATAAGCTGCCTTATGAGCTCTCAGGGGGACAACGTCAGCGGGTCGTTATTGCCAGGGCAATGGCGCTGAATCCCGAGATTATCGTAGCCGACGAACCCATCTCCATGCTTGATGTGTCTATCCGGGCCAGTATTTTGTCTTTAATGAATGACTTGCGATCCCGTTATCATGTGAGTTATTTGTATATAACCCATGACATGGCATCGGCACGGTATTTCTCCGATCGTATCATGGTTCTGTATGGTGGACATCTGGTCGAGATAGCCGGTTCCCGGGAATTGATTCGCCATCCATCACATCCTTATTCGCAGTTGCTTTTGGCAGCGACTCCGAATAAAAGGGCAAAAAAATCCGCCTTGCCTCAAAAGAGGTACGGTGCCCCAAATTTATGGGCTTCCCAAAAGGGATGTCCTTTCGCTCCCCGGTGTCTTTATGTTCTGGATGAATGTTATGTCAATCGTCCTTCGTGGACTTGGATTACCCGAACACACGGGGTGGCCTGTTTCTCCCGGGGAACTATTTGGTGAAACGGGTGAACCGGACGCAAATCCGAAGATAGGCGGCACGTGGAAATAACTTTCATGTTTGCGAGTCGGGTTTAATGATGTAATTCCACTCCCCATGGAAGGGATATCGTTCGATATGGAGGGCGTGAAATGTCGCATCATCCACCTTGCGTCCTGTTTCATACGGATGTTCGTCTAATTCCGCTTGCACTGTCCCGCCCTTTCGCGTTCGGGTGTGACCAATGCACGGGACCACGGTTTCGAAGGTCTCCAAAGGTCGTCCGCGCCAGTTAATGCTGATCGCACTGAATCACTCGTGTTCGATCGCATTCCACTTGCTCGTGCCAGGCGGGAAGTGACTCACATGGATTGTCAGGCCCGTCTCATTGGCGAAAGCTTGGGACTCCGCTTGGAACAACCGTGGCCGTGTTATGGCTAACGATATTTGGACACGGTGTCACTAAGAGGATCTTCGTATTAGTTCTCATGCATCCGCTAATCTTTTTGGCCCTAATAGAACAGACCACCGCGCATGCGCGGTGGATCTTCTCAC
>JAKACM010000088.1 GCA_021821465.1 Bacillota bacterium | reverse complement strand
GTGACTATTGTAATCGTGACCCACGATCCTTTCGTCAGTCAGCATGCAGAGCGCATTGTGTCTTTGGAAGACGGTCAGATTATTGATGATCGTCCGGTTGATGACCGAATTATGGCCTTGGACTCGGAAGGAGGACACTCATGAATACTTTCGCGATTGCCTGGGATTCTATTTGGCATCATCGCACTCGGAGTTTTTTGACGGCCTTAGGGATAATCATCGGTGTGTTTGCTGTGGTCACGCTCACCTCTTTAGGAGGTGGGGTCAGGACCTTCGTCAGTCAAAAGTTCGTGGGCGTGGGCGCGAATTTAATCACGGTTACGCCGTCTATGCCTTCCACTCACGCTTCCGCCAGGAGCTCAAAATTTCGAGGGGGTGGACCCTTCTCCAATGTCCCCAGTACCCTCACTTCTAGTGATGTGAACGCCTTGAATCACCCTCATCATTCGGTGATTAAGGCGGCCTCGGGAATGATTACCGTCCCCTATCTCATCAGTCAGCCCAAGAAGTCGCCGGTATCTGCCAGCGTGTCCGGCACTTCCTCAACATTCTTTACGGTCGAAAATCTCAAGTCTCAGGCAGGCACGCTTTCAGGGAAAGGGATAGTGTTGGGATCAAAAGTGGCCACAGAACTTTTCGGTCATCATTCGGCTTTGGGGAAAAAAGTGATGGTCGGGAAGAAGAGTCTCACAGTGACGGGAGTTCTGAAGTCTGCAGGAAGCGGCCCGGGCTTTACCCCCAATACCACGGCCTACCTGCCCCTGCAAACGGCACTGGGGATCAGCGGTCAAAAGACGGTTTCGGAGATTTTGATTGCGGCCTCCTCGGCGAATAAAGTGTCTCCCGCCGTCAACGTGATTCGGCATATTCTTTTGACTCGGCATCCCAGTCACGATTTTAAAATCATCACTTCGAAACAACTCTTGAGCACCGTACTCAGCACGACCCGCACCATCACAGATTTTCTCGCAGGCATTGCCGGTATTGCCCTGGTCGTGGGAGGAATCGGTATTATGAATATTATGTTGGTCACGGTCAGTGAGCGCTTTCGGGAAATTGGTATTCGTAAGGCGCTTGGTGCCAGAGACGGGGACATTCTGGTTCAATTTTTGACAGAGTCGGTGCTCCTTGCCGTTATTGGCGGACTGGTCGGAACGGTCTTTGCGGGACTCGTAACTCATGTGGTGGGGAAAGCCATTGGCATTCCGGCCAATCTCACCCTCGATTCTGTTCTCACCGCGGTATCCTTCTCGATTGGAGTGGGTGTGGTGTTCGGTGTATTGCCGGCATTGCGGGCGGCACGCCTCATGCCGGCAGAAGCCTTACGAACCGAATAGAACAAAAAGTGCCGACATTTAAAGGATCACAGGCGAGATCATGTTGTTGGTGCGGCGCTCAAAACGAGATCTGGGCAAGGGGGATAAACTTATGCGGCTTTTGATTTTAGGCGGAACACAGTTTCTGGGTCGACTTCTCGTAGATGCGGCCTTGGCGCAGGGACATGAAGTGACCCTGTTTAACCGTGGGGTGACCAATTCCGGTTTGTTTCCCGAGGTGGAAAAATTGCGCGGAGATCGGGACGGGAATCTGGATGCCTTGCGAGGTCATCGGTGGGACGCTGTGATTGACACCAGTGGGTACGTGCCACGGATTGTCCGAGAATCTGCCGAATTGTTGCGGAGCTGGGCAGATCACTATACGTTTGTTTCAAGCATCTCCGTATATGCCGATTTTACGACCATGGGGCTATGTGAAACCGATCCGGTTGAAAAGCTGGAGGATGCCCAAAATGAGGATGTTGCGGCACACTACGGGTCTTTAAAGGCGCAATGTGAAAAAGAGGTACACGAAAGATTTGGAGAAAAGGGCCTTATCGTTCGCCCCGGATTAATCGTCGGACCTTATGATCCCACTGGGCGATTTAGCTATTGGATTCAAAGGTTTGCCGAGGGCGGAAAAGTTCTCGTACCAGGCAGGAAAAATTATCCTATTCAATTCATTGACGGCAGAGATTTGGCCCAGTGGATGATCACCATGGCGGAAAAGAGGTTAAAAGGGGTTTTCAATGCGACAGGTCCGGAGAATGGGCTCACCATGGGCGATTTTGTTCAAACTATGGAGCGCATTATTCCGAATTCGGGGAAAGCGATATGGGTCAGCGAGAAATTTCTTTTGGGTCAAAACGTTCGCGAATTTGAGGAGCTGCCCTTGTGGATTTCAGATAAAGCCAATTGGCCGGGATTTATGACGATTAATGCCGAACGTGCGGTAAATCACGGCTTGTCATTTCGCCCTTTAGAAGAAACGATTTTAGATACCTTGCACTGGGAACAAACCCGTCAGGATCACTCGGGATACTCCCGTCAACACAATTCGGATAATGGGATCGGTCTGTCTATTGAACGCGAAAAACAGCTGTTGAACGAGTGGCGGGGATATTTAGAGTCTGATGAACTTTTTTCCTAAATCTGGCTGTAAGGGATTGTATTAAGTGGCTGAACTCCTTGCGGCAGCTTGCTCCGCCTTCCATGATTGATTTTTTATTCCGAATTTCTTGGAGAGGGAGATCTCCCTCTGGGTCCCACGCTTGCAAAATGGGCTCCTGTGCCGCAGACGACGGGGATCCCAGTGGATTTTAAATCGTCGTGGTTAATAGACTGCGCTCATACAGTTCGGAATTCTTCTTGGACTCTCCCGAAGAGATTCAGCAAGAACTATTTGAGGTCAAAGTCCCGGTGAATCCGTTGGCTGATCTGGCGGCGTTCGTCTTGGGTACTCTCTACTTCCTCTAAACGGTCTAACAGCCGATGCATATTCAACAACCCTGTACGGGCCATTGCCTGGCAGAAATCATGATCCTTAGGTCGATTGGCGAGGTATTTGGCAATCAACAAGTCGTAGGGATCTAAAAACCAGGCAGTTACCCCCATCGTGCCTTCTGTGGCCCAAGGGATTAGGCGGGACTCCCATCCACTCGGCAATCGACTGGTATGGCGGCTAACGCCTTGGGCATAAATGTGGAAATTGTCATGAAACAGCGAGCCTTCACCAATTGAGCCGTCAATTAAGTCGGCCTTGCGTTCATCAGGATCGTGGAAAGGGACAATATCGGCCTCTACCGACATCGTTGCCTCCGGAGGCAAAGCATCGTCTGACACAAACCCCAAAATCGCTTGGCTTCCTACCACAATAACTTGAGTGTCGTTCAGAATTGCCCCCGCGGCCCGAATGATATGTTCGATCTCATTGCGAGTCATTTTGTTCATCCTCTCGAAACTTCCGGTAAATCTGCCAGCGTTCTTGGGGCGTAAGCACTCCGGCAAATGGGGTGCATTGGCGCAAGGCTGCCATTTCTTCGCTAAATTCCGTCAGTCTTTCTGCCAAGGCGGGAATGGGTAGATCCAAAAGGCGGAACCAAAGATCGGCATACCTTCGTGTTCGAGGATTTTGCGCCATCACGGTAATATGCCCTCGGGCCTTAGCCAAAACCATTTCGGGAGATGTCAGCAACTTTTGCGCAATTGCCCGATGCAATAGCACGGAGCGCCGATCATTTCGTAGATGCCCATAGTGCTGAACCATAATGTTGCCCCCAGGATTGACCGATGGTCTATCTGTTAGGCTCATTATATTAAGTTTTGGCAGGAAAACAAATCCGTTGGCAGATCAGGCATCTGAGTTGAGTCGGGAGCTGCGCGTGTCCGGCCAGGTGCCATGGTAGCCCTCAGAGTATAACGGCATTTTAGGAGACGATGCGAGATGGCCCGTTACACGGTAGTCATTGAGGATGGGACGGCGAGTTTTTTGCCTACGGTCCCAGGGTTGCTGGAACCGGTGTGGGACAGACGCTGGTTCCAGCATTAGACTACGCGAAAGGGGCAATTCACATGGGACTGGAATATCTTTCGGAGCAAGGGGATGTAGGTGCCAGACTCCATTGAAACAATTTCTGAAATTGAGGTGAGAGGTGTCTCCGTTAGTATGCGCACGTTCACCGATTTCCCAGCGGACACCGAAACCTGTCTCCACGACATGATGGGCCAACACCACAAGAAGCTGTCGAGTTGGCTGCCATTTCAATCGTTCAATAAAACATCTCAAATCCGGCAAGGGTTATGGGGAGCAGGATATGTCAACACAATCCCCTTGTTGTGATATCACTCTTGCATCGGCTGCGGTGGAGTCCTTGTTTCCCGCTCCGGATTTCCCCCAATACGTTTCAAAAGAGTATCGGCCAGCTCAATGATTTTCGCCATGCCCACCATCATTAACCCTGTTGTCATGGGCCAGAGGAAACTGTTTACCCAAACGGGAATCATATTCGCGTACGACTGTGGATTGGGGGGACTTATAACAGTGGAATATATCGTGGTGGAGATACTTAATAGGGGATAGAGAATGCCGAACCAAAACAAGACGGCACAGACAATGCGAACGGGCACGCGTTCATGAATTCTGCCCCTGGGAATGGGTTTGACGTGAGTTTCTTCTTCCATTAGTACTTCCGTTGTCAATATGTCACCTTCTTATAAATATTGCAGCAGAGCTAAACCAGGAATTTAATCCTATCCGTTAGTGAGGGCTGTCTATCATGTTACCGAAATGAGATGAGAGACGAAACAGGTAAATTGTTAAATTGATGACTTATATCCTGGGCACTTCCATTTATGAGTGCTCACCGCTATGATGTGGCATAACATCGACAGTTTCTTGGCATTAATTCAATATGTTTTGTTTTGGGGATTTGTGTAATATGTTGGAAGATGATTATATCATGTGGAGTTGGATGCTTGGCTTGGGGGAAATGCTGCGGCAAATTGATAAAGTGTTTGGGTTGAATCTTCATGCTCCATTTGCGGAAGCCCTATGCCCCGAGACGCTGGCCTATCCTGTTTGGTGTGTTGGGGCATGGACGCATGGCCTTCTTCGTTGGCATCTACACGGGTGGGGAAGCAACTCGACATATCTTGATCGTGCCAGGTTACGCATCGGTGCTAATTGAGGGAGTTTATATTCTGGTAGCTATAGAATTATTACTAATGAACGTGATACAAAAAGAGACCATCAGATGGCGAAATTAACCAACCGTAAAGGAGGGCTGACCAGATGATTCCCACTTTGAGCTTCGAAAGTGTGACACATCCTATGAAGTCATCTCGTGTTCACAACTCCGCCAGGTATCAGTTAATCCGGCGCATTAATCACGGCGATCCGTCACAGAATCTCCCCAAGACTTTAACGTGGTTTACACAGTGGGCATTGGCCAGTAATTAATTTCTTATCTGCTGACACTGTTCATCAATTATGTGGGAAACCGGAACCGCTTCACACTGAAGATACTTGGTATTCTATCCTAGGCCCGGCAATACCCTGGTTCCACGACGTTCGGGAAGAACACCTCGCTGAGGGGTATCGACGGCTTACCCTGGCTCATCCTCAAAAAGAGGCTCTTGACCGATGGCAAGCTAGCTCTCTATGATTCGCACGCTTTGCACCCTTTTGTGGCTTCAACTATAGAAGACGGGCAATGTGGAATGAATCTGGAGCGTCCCGTGCCTCTTCGTTGGTTTTGTGTAAAAGGCCGCGGTACGCTGATGTTGCCAGATTGGCATGACATTTATCTATTCTGGTTATCAACAAGAGTTAGTGACATTTGGCATTATTGGTATGTTTATAATCGCCCCTTCGATCCCTTGAAGTTAGCTTTATCGCCCTTACTCAATACGTTAATCGCGTCAGGTGCCCAAGTTGTCTTAGCGGTGACACCAACCGATGTCGTATACACTCTGGCTTGGACGGCGAAGCAAGAACCGCAACCATCGTAGATAGAGTACAGCCTAACGGCTCCAAGGTCTCTTGGATGGCCGGGGTTGTCCGTGGCCGCGAAAGAGGTTAGTGCTACGGCAGCCGGCTTCGGTTTAAGGCAAGGTTTTTCCTCTGCAGCGGGTTTAACGGCCTCTACGGGTTTGGACGTACTCTCTTGCAGCCGGGGTATTTTTGTCGAGCGAAACGGAGGCAACAACAGGTTTTCAGGGGATGTGGCACCGGCGGATTAGCGTTTCGTTCAGAAGTGGCAATTTGTGTCACGGGCGCTGTTGTTGTGTTTTCTTTAATACGTAAAAGATCTTTATCTGTTGTTAGTAGGGGCGGATTTACCTGATCGGGAAAATCCGTATCAAGTGCCCCCAACATTTGGTCGGGTTTTCGTGTTAAGTGATGGGGTTTCGAATACCAAATATTCTCGTGCGCGAATATAGCCGCGAGCATGCCCGCAGTTAGCTTCTTTGACAGACCCCAGGTCCTTCAGTTTCGGCAGTGCGCTATAGACAGTGTCCCGCCCATCCGTACTACGCTTGATGAGATCCTCCATACGAATTTCCCATTCATCCGAGCGCGACAGTAAATAGCCCACCAGCCCTTTGGCTTTCCAACTCATTCGCGCATCTTCGAGAAACTTTTTATTCAGCATGACGTAGGGATTATTCCGGTCCTTCAGGGTGCGGATAATGGTTTTGTCAGGCATAAAAAATAACCTCCTTGTATCGGAGGCTCCGCCCGGATTGTCCTACCCTTTGGTCGCGAGTGAACTAATGCGCTATCCTAGTCACAGATATTTGCTCGACACGAGGAAGGCGACTGTCAGGCGAGACCTTCCTTTTTGCTATGTAAAATTAAATACTCCAAAGTTAAGAATTAATATAGCAAACTTTGACACCATTTCCAATAAAGCCCCAAAACACCGACCGCAGTTTGTTACACTTGACGGGGACGATACGTGTCCATTTTCATGAAAAAACTTCCATGGTTCAACATTGGAATGTAGACTAATGCAATTAATCCAGAACAAAGGTAAGAGAGGCCACCATGTATTGAACACGTTCTAATGCACATAGTGACGAAGCGTAATCAATTCCAAGGGGGCGGCAAAACCACGGATAAAAACCGCTTGGAGACGTTTAAACAAAAATTTTTTGCAGAGTTATTCACACGGCTTAGCCAGAAACCATATTCCTTGCGTTATCTCAATTGTGATAACCCATATTTATTAGATATTGAGTTTTCCGTGGTGAACCAGGAGTGGATTCGTTGCCATTTTCTCCGAAAGCAGCTTTTATATTCCTCCGATTTTATGATAGATCCTCTGGCGCAACAATGGACAGCAGATTTCATTGAAAGAATTTTTGTGGAAACAAAAGGAATGGCTGAAGACAAGGAAAACCTATGTGAAGAATGGTTTTTTTATTTGCATCAAGAAATTGAGGAAGGGACTGACCGAAATGGGAATTTTGAAACTCCGTTTCGTCGGTATTGTTAGCTTGTTCTTCTACTAAGCTTTTAAAGGTTACCGTTAGCTCTGTTTCTTTAGTCAGCACTCACGCTTATGCCCTTATATCTGGAGACAGCAGGCTCCTCCAGGAACAATCGGAAGGCTATTACTTGTTTATATTATGGGAATAGAAGTTTCAGTTATCAACATATTCATTTTTATCACGGATTCAATCTCGGCAGTGAGACTAACGCTATCAAAATGGTGGTAGCACAAGCGACGTCATCTTATCCTCTTGTGGGCGCTAATGGTAATCCTTTGAGTACAGCATATATGGGCAGGCTATATTATGCGCGTGATGCTGCTGTTAACGAAGAAATTGACGTCAAGACGAATTTTATCAATCAAGTCACAGGGTATCCTCTTCCGAATAGCACTCCTCCCCCCACTACGAAAGATTTTAATGGAGAAGAGAAAAGTCAATTCGCATGGTGGATCAACAAGAATGGCTGGTCTACCTATTCTTCATTTATTCACAACTTGTTCACTCATAAATCTTAGTGTTTTATGCCAGGACGAGAAGATTCCTAGCGAGAACAAAGCATGGCTTATGTGCCCCTCCCGGCGTCGCCCGCCCAATTTCACCAGGCAGTGGCTGATCTGCACAAAATGATTGTGAAGCAAGGCTGAGCCATTTTTTCGCGAGCTTTTGCCCGACTAACGGTACTAACGGCTCCAAAGTGTCTTGGAGAGCCGCGAAGTATCCGCCTCGAGCAAGGAGGCTTTCTCCACGGTAGCCGTGCCCGGTGTGGGCAAAGTTCTTTTTTCTACAGCGGGTTTAATGGCATCTGGCAGTTTCGACGCATTCTCTGGAGCCGGGATATTTTTGTTGCACGAAGTGGAAGCAACAACAAGGTTATCAGGGAATGTTACACGTGACGGTTCACTGTTGCGTTCAGGAATGGCAATTTTTGTCACGGGAGCTGTTGTTGCGATGCCACCACAGAACAGAGACGGTTCGTTGCAGGGATAAACCGAATGAAATATATTTAAACTAGAAAGTCCCTCTGCGGGAACAGGGGGATAGGCGCACCACCAGCAATACAGCACCAGGGTTCCTGGCAAGAAGATGGTGACTGTAAAGATAATGTGCATGTCCTTCACCTCCCTTCCGGAGGCCGCCTTTTTGGGCATACCCTCACCAGCCTGTCCATTGGGACAGGCTGGTTGTGTTTTGGTGAGGCCTTTGTGTTCCCAGAAGCCGCTACCGGGAGAAAGAAGAAGTGAAATGTGCGACAAATGGGGAGGAGTTCACGCCTGAATCACGAATATGACATGTAGGTGAAGTGGTGGCGGTGGTGCAAGCGCATAGAGGCAGACTATGCGAGGTTAGAGGTTTTTAAGGGTTGCCACAACAAAACACCTTATGCCTCAGAAGACAAAACTGTTCAAAATAGGCGTCGGTAGGGAGCGTAGAAGATCGCAAGGACACGTTTCCTCCGATTGGCAGCAGCGGATAAGGGGCAATCAGGTCGTGCTAAAGATTTAAAACTTAAGCAGATGGTTCCTATTCTATGTACATCCATTTATGGATTAAATTGTAAAATCGGAGAGAATGGGTGCCCCGATGGAATGGGCGGGAGCTCGGGGGACGACAAGCAGGACAGAAGGTGCTAGGGAGTCACCTATTCAAACTTGCCGAGGGAAACGGGTTGTCACGTGAGTCCACATCAACCCGGCGGACTTGACAACTGGTCATCAAATGAGGAGCTATTTGCTTAAGTATTAAATAGTTATGAGCGAGTCAAGAATGATATTTTATATTTAACGATAGATGTGCTTATGGGATTTGATGTTATGCCCGCTTTGCGAGATGTAGCATGTTCTTGTTTTCGCTTTGGGTTAGGTGATTTAAGAACTCGGTGTTATTGGAAAACTGTTCGGATGCCCACCGGACTTTGGTTCCCTGTGATAGTTGGTATCTTAAAACACTCGTGAAGCTAAAATCGCACTATGCTTTGAAGATGTGCGAATTTCTATGCTCTGGAGCTTTGAATGGTGTAGCCAGCCGTCGCGAACAAGATCGGGTTTGCCCTTCCAGTCCTCGGGCCACCAGTCCTCCGACCGTACAGGCGTCAATGACTAAATCTATCGCTCCCAGTTTAGCCGGTTTGGCGTCGACAAAGATCAATTCAAAGGGTCCATAAGGTAGGGCCTTTGACCAATCGTGTGCCAGCACATGAATTCTGGGAATGTGGTTGAAAAGTGCTCGGACTCGGTTTGCCCGCTCGACATTAAGATCCACCGTATAGACGTCCACAGTTGTTGCATTGGCTATCCAGGCGGTTCACGCCATAACCAGTGCCGATTTCGAGAATCGCGCCGGTTTTTACGTGGCTCCCGAGGATGCTCAGCAACTGTCCGATCTCATCTAAACAGGACTGGTCGAAGTGATATGATTGAGCCAAGAGTGAGGCTTTTAGGACTAGAGGTGGTTTATACATGGCACTTTCTTGACAGGGGTTAACATAATTGTATTACAGTACATCGGAACACTATGATGATAATTGACGCATTTTGTGTCGAATGGCGTCTGCGATCAACTCCATGATTTGGGCTTGCACAGTGCGTGGTTTATGGGAGGGCATATCCTGAATGGTCCGCCACCAAATATTTCGGAATTCCGTACCAAAATTCATTTTGGCGATTCCTGAATACTTCAGACGCGTATAGAGTTCCGGGTCAATTCCGCTGGCTCCGTGAAGCACGAGGGGGACCGGGCAAATGGTACGAACCCGGGACAGCCGTTCGAAATCAATTTGAGTGTGTGCCACCCGAGTGGCGTGATGATTGCCGATGGCTACCGCCAGACTGTCAACACCGGTCTCGTGAACAAAAATTAGGGCCTCTTCAGGGGTGGTTAACTGAGCCCACTTTTCAGGTTCTCCCGGTTTGGGCACGTGGCCAATTTCGGCTTCTACGGCTACTCCTTGCGAGTGGGCCCACTCGACCACCTTTTGGGTTTGACGTATATTCTCTTCCAGAGGCAGAGCCGAGCCATCGTACATTACGGAAGTAAACCCATAGTCCAAAGCTCGCTGAATGTCTTCTAAGTGCGTGGCATGGTCCAAGTGCCATGCCACCGGTGTCGCCAACGGATCCAATAGAACGGACATGATTGCCGTCATCATGTCATATCCCCATATCGCCAAGGTTTCGGGCGTGAGTTGCACAAAAAGAGGCAAAGCCGACTGTCTCACCGCTTGTGCCATACCCCATAACATTTCCGGATTATCGGCATTTACACCTAACAAGACCTGCTGTGAGTGTGCATATTCTTTTAGTATGTGCTGTAATGATGAACGCGGCATAAAAATTTAGACCTCCTTAGGGTTTGAACGGGCTATATTCTGCTTTTTGATGATTGGTAGGCTGTCCTCTTGCTTAAAAAATGGGGTCCGGAAATGTCCCTTGCCCCAAGGAAAATAAGATGGACCACCCGGTTAAAATCTTTCAAGCAGGCTCCATATAAACGTGAGGCAGAATTTCTTGGAATAACGCCAGGTCAATCTCCGAAACTCCTTCCGTAGCCACACTGGCCGAGGCTGCCGCCACGGCACGAATCAGTGCGCTGCGCCAATCCTGGCCTTGCCACAGCCCATACACCAGGCTTCCGAGAAAGACGTCTCCGGCTCCGACCGGATTTTTCACTGTCACTGCGGGCGCGTAGATTCGTTCGGTGGGAAACGGATCAGGCGGATACCACAGCACTCCTAAAGGACCTTCTGTGATTACCAGATTCATCCTGTTATGGGTACCGAGCTCATGCGCAAGCGGTTGATATTCGGCGGCATTGGGACAAACGGCTGTGACTTCGGCTTTGTAAGCCGCGAGCAGGTTGTCGCCGGCGAGATCTGCAATGATCCCTTGGCAATGGGGTCTCAGGGTGTGAACCCATTCGGTGATATCATCTGCGGAAAGACCCGGAGGAAGGCTGCCGGATAAAGTGATCCAATCACGGGAGGTTAATCGGCGTCGTAAGCGTTCCAACAACGTGCGACTCTTTCGATGGGACACTTCCGGCCCCTGGCCCCGAACTTCCGTGATCTTTTCCTGTAAAAGGGTCAGAGACACGCGCGATGATCCCCGGACGGATTCCTTGAGGCAGGGAATGTGCTGCTCGGCGAGCAATTGCCGCATAAGCAGTCCCATTGCTCCTCCATAAAATCCGACAGCTGTGACGGGTCCTCCGAGTTGGTTGATAGCCCGTGCAACATTATTGCCTTTGCCTCCGGCATATGCGGTCCAAGGAATGTGATTGTAGGTGTCGCCGGGATGAAGTGGAGTGGGTAAGGCGAATACCATATCCACTGAGGGATTGAATGTCACCGCATAAATCATTCGGCTCCTCCCCGTTTCCAGATCCCCACTGTTTGTTTGGCGTTCATCATCGGTTTTCCGGTAACCGGCCACTGTTGCATGACAGAGTCCGAAATCGCGCCGGTGGCCACATAATCGATGTCGGTCCAATCCAGCATTCGGTACAGAGCATGGGATGCAATCTTGCTGTGATCGGCAACGATCAAGACCTGATCGGCCGCCTGCCGAAAACCTTGCCCCAACACGGCTTCGTCATTGACTGTCGTGGTGATGCCAATACGGGGGTGGACCCCATTGGCCCCCAAAATCGCCCAGTCCAGATGCAGACTGGACAAACCGGCAATCGCCATGGTTCCTGTAGTCTCATAATTGAAAGGACGCAAATCTCCGCCTATGACGACCACTTGCACCTCCTCTTGGGCCAATTGATAAGCGATATTAATCGCATTAGTGACCACGGTGATATTCTTGTGTTGTTGGGCAATATGAGCCGCCACGCGCGTGGTGGTGGTTCCGCCGTTGAGCCCGATGACGGAGCCTTGCGGAAGCCATTTGACGACCCATTGTGCGAGTTCATCTTTTTCTTGGGGATATAACGACGTTTTGTCATCGAAGCGCTGTTCATCCGGAGACGATGCGAAAGCAATCACACCATGGTAGCGGCGCACTTGCGGTTCTGTGGCCACTAACTCATGAATATCGCGCCGGATAGTGGCCAAGGAGCAAGAAAATGTTTCGGCCAATTCTTGCACTCTCAAGGTACCCGTGACTTTCAACAACGAGAAAATGGCTTGCTGCCGTTCATGAGCGTTCTTAGGATGGGGTGTTACCGCGTTCACTGTCATCTAATTGCACCACCTGGGTAATATTCGCGGGATGATCCGGATCTTTCCCAACCATGATCGTCCATTTCCACGCTAAAATTTGCAAGGGGATTATAGCAAGGGGACCGAGCGCTTTATCGGACCATGTTGAAGGCAGAATAATGGCGGGCGGCTCATTATAAACATCGGTCCATTCCTGTTGCGCGATAACAATCACTTTATCGGTTCGTGACAACAAATCTTTGACAACGACCTGCTCCCACCGGCGGTGACGCGCTTGGCCTAAAACGACAACAATATCATCGGAGGTGAGGCTGCCCCAGGGACCGTGCCGAAACTCCATGGGGGAATAGACCAAGGCGCAATGATTGGACATTTCCTGGGTCTTTAAAGCTCCTTCTTGGGCCACGCCGTGGCGTGTACCGCTGCCGAGCACATAAAGCCGGCGGGGAAGAGATGGCTCGAAGAGGGAGGGAAATACGGACAAGGCTTGTTGCATAACGTCATCGGCGACACGGTTGATTTGAGCCGGCATAACTGTTCGTTGCGCAGTAAAGAGCAAACTATTTTGCAATAAAAACAGCATGCTGCTAAAAGATTGAATCATTACGATGGTGTGATCTTCGCCTTCGAGTGAGATCAACGCTTCATCGGCCGCTTGTACTAAGGGGCTTTCGGCATGACAACTCAAGGCTATAACGTGCCATCCGCGCTCTTTCCCCCGAGAGGCTGCCCATAAAGCCTCGGTAGTAGTGCCTGATCGGGAAATGACAATGAGTGCACCCTTGGCGCGTAATGTGAGTTCGGGTTCCAGTATTACATCCGTGGACGCTGTTGCCCGGGCCTCAAAACCCAGCGATAAGGCGAAGTGCGCAGCAATTTGGGCCAGATAATATGAAGATCCACTGCCACAGAACACATAGGGTTGGGCTTCGGGCAGCGAGGTCGTGTATGCTATGGTGTTTTGCCAGGCTGACGCTTGACGTTGGATCAGATCGAATACCTTTGTACCCTGCAATAGACTATCTCCTTAAATTAACAACTGATGAATTGATGCGCTATAAGGTGCATCAATTGGGTTATTTGCTAAAAATAGAAAGAAATCAGCTTATATTATGCACGAAAAGGAGCAAATG
Source organism: Bacillota bacterium (assembly GCA_021821465.1). Lineage (GTDB taxonomy): Bacteria > Bacillota > Sulfobacillia > Sulfobacillales > Sulfobacillaceae > Sulfobacillus. Next base: position 5,376 of record JAKACM010000088.1, on the reverse strand, counting down.
TGCTACTATTGGTGGGCAATACTTCACTTAATTCTGTTCAGTTTTGGGGCATTTATTGCGTGTCTTAGATTATTTAAGAACGTTACAAATACACGAAAATTTAGACTGTCTTGCGGGGATTAAATCCCAATGAGAAAGATGTATGAACCGTCGATTCTGGGTTGTGGGATTAGGAGCAACTGTACTTTTGGCTGGATGTGGCAACACGTCTGCGGCGGGTTCTTCCTCAAGTTCCAAAACGGTGACTCTGACCTTTGATGCCATGCAATATAGTGCCGCGTCTAACACTTATTTTCCCGAATTTGTTAAAGAATTCGAAGCTGCTCATCCCAATATCCATGTTCATTTACGAGTCATTAACTGGAGTTCGGGCCACCAAGTCTTGAATACGGAAATTGGTGGGGGAAATGCGCCTAATGTGGCGATTATCGGTACGCGGTGGCTGCCATCTTACGTAAATAACAACTTGCTGATGCCGTTGTCATCGTAAATGGGTTCGTCCTTTACTAAGGATTTTTATCCGGCCACTTTGGCATCTATTCGCTACCATCATAAGCAATATAGCTTATCAGAGGCTATGTCTATTCGACTCTTGGTTTATAATAAGGCGTTATTTGCTAAGGCAGGTCTATCGAAGCCGCCGAAGACATGGATGCAGTTAGCGGCTGACGCTACCAAAATTCATCATCTTACCGGAGAATCCGGATATGGATTAGTGGGATCCCAAGTCGAAACTTCTCTGGACTATTGGTACACCATGTGGGGATTCGGCGGACACACTTTTCGGAATAATCAAGGAACGCTTACAAGTTCATCTGACGTTAAGGCATTGCAATATTTGGACAATCTTATTCGATCAGGTGGAACGGAACCGAATGTCACCGCATCATCACGTGCCAGTTTGGAAACGCAGTTTGCTGCAGGAAAAATTGGAATGATGATTGACGGTCCCTGGCTGCCTAAGGAAGCATTGGCTAATCATATTCCGGTGGGAATAGCGAGCATTCCTGCTCAACCTGGAGTACCTGCCCAAAACCCGGTGATAACAGACTCCATGGTTATGTTCAAGAATTCTCATCCAAGAGCTTCCTGGGAATTTATGAAGTTTATGTTTACCAAATCAGTCAGGACCGATTTTGATAAAACAGAAGGCATGATTCCGGTTATGCAAACCGTAGGTCAAGAATCCTATTTTCAAAAGTCTCCGGTGTTCAAGTCTTATTTGAACGCATTAAATGGCCCGACGCGGCATGAAGCCCTCATCCCTCATTTCGATGCCATTTCTCTGGCTGTTACCAACGCCGTAGAAGCAGCCTACAGCTGTAGTGCATCTGCGCACCAGGCGTTGAGTCAAGCTAATGCCAAAGTAACGTCCGCCCTTCGACCATAGCCTCAACATATTTTCTGATAGACAGCTGTGCGGGAGAAATCTGAAAAGGAGGACGCGCCGGGTTGTGGCCTGTATGTGTTCTCCTCAAAGGAGTGAACGCGATATGAGCACCAGAAGGCAACGTTGGTTGGGTTTGCTCTATTTGGCCCCAGCTTTACTGATAATTGTTATGGCTGTTGGGTATCCTGTTGTTCATGTATTTGAGATGGCGTTTGGCCAAACTAACAGTTTTGGCATAATAACAGGATTTGCCGGCTTCAAAAACTTCTCAGGTTTGTTTGCGTCTGAGTTTTTGGGAGTAATAGTGAACACTGTTCTTTGGGTTCTGGGCATTCTGGTTCCAACCATTATCATTTCGTTAGCGTTAGCCTATGCTGCGTCATTACCCCTTAGAGGTCGGTCATTTTTCCGTACAATGATCATCCTACCTTGGGCAATTCCTCTGACGATCGTAGCCATCTTGGGTGACATGGCTTTTAATGCCACATATGGTCAAGTGAACACCTTACTCCTACATCTCGGCCTAATATCGCACCCCGTGGGATGGTTAGCTACGTCCCATACCTTATTACCAGTCATGATGATCATGGCAATTTGGGTATCCGTGCCGTTCACCACACTAACCTTGCTTAGTGGGATTCAAGCTGTTCCACAAGATATCCTGGAAGCTAGTGCTATTGATGGCGCTCAAGGGTTTTATCGGTTCCGTCAAATCGTCCTTCCTCAAATCACAAATGCCTTGCAACTGGTCGTCTTAATCAATCTAGCCTATATATTTAATTCGTTCCCCATCATTTGGGTAATGACGCAAGGTGGTCCCGCCAGTACGTCATCGACAATCACGACTTTTGTTTATCACTTAGCTTTCATGGTATTAATGGGATTGGCGATTGGATATGTGGCTATCTATCGGCATACGGAGGGATCACTATTATGATTGTTGCCAAGACAGAACCCCAAGCGTCTCAAATGTTAATGAGACGTAAGCGAAGGTATTCTGTCGAACACTTCTTTTCTTATTTCGTCTTGGGTGTGTTTACCTTATTTACTCTCTTCCCTCTCTTCATCATGATTGCGGTCTCTCTCATGCCCAGTAGCCACCTGTCATCGGAATTGTATCGTCTGTGGCCAAATCGCATTAATATGCGGAATTATCTTTTGATGTGGACCAAGTTGCCAGTGGCGCAATTATTACGTAATAGCGTGGTTATTGCCGGAGGAAGCACCTTGTTAGCCTTATTGACGGGTATTCCCGCTTCCTACGCGTTGTCGCGAACGAAGGTTTTCGGCAGAAGATTTTGGCTATTTTCTTTCCTCGCCTCGCAGTTATTTTCTCCTTCTATCATAATTGTTTCGGCTTATCATATTGTGGCATTTGTCCATCTTACGAATACTTACTGGTGCCTAATCATATTGGATGCAGGATTCTATTCTCTACCCTTCGTAATTTGGAGCATAGCAGGTTTTATGCGCCACATCCCTCGGGAACTTGAAGAAGCCATCGATGTGGATGGAGGGTCCACTTGGACCAAAATCCGGAAGATTTTTGTTCCTATATCCTCGCCGGCAATCATTGTCGGAGGGGTATATGCCTTTATTCAGTCGTGGAATGATTTTGCATTTGCTTTAACGTTAGCAACCTCGAAGTCTACGATGCCTTTGCCCATTGGTATTTACAGTTTTATGGGAGCATATCAGATTCAGTGGAATTATTTGATGGGAGCTTCCATAGTGGCGACGATACCTGTGCTTGTTCTCTTTCTGGTTGTACAAAAGCGGCTAGTATCCGGGATGTTGGCGGGATCCGTAAGATAACGTCAAAAAAGGAACTCGGAGGTAATTCACGTAACATAACTTTAGTGGCCGACATATTTAAATAAATTTTTATGAGAGGGTGTTCGACATCGCTGGATTGAATTCGCAGTATATCATAGCGGTTGATATTGGTGGCACGAACATTCGGACTGCTCTCGTCCACGAAAATGGTACGATTATTACGGAAAATCGGGAGCGGACACCTAGAGATTCAAGCCCCGAGGCCGTGCTTGGCGTCATTGATGGCCTAATGCGGCAAGAGGAAGGATACGCTCGTGCATCAGTAATTGTCATGGGCACTCCTGGTCTTGTGAACCCCGATCAAGGGATTGTCAGAAAAAGCGGCAACTTGCGATGGGATAATGTGGAACTGGCTCGAATGGCGCGAGAGAAGTGGTCTCGTCCTGTTTTCATTGATAATGATGTCCGATTGCATACGCGAGGGGAGTTGGCGTTTTCACCAGGGACAAAGGATATGCTGGTTGTGGTTATCGGCACTGGAATTGCAATCGGAGTGGTCGTGGCGGGAAAAGTCTACACCGGATCCCATTTCGCTGCCGGGGAGATCGGACATTTCACGGTGAGTACGCGAGGACTAGTGTGCGGGTGCGGTAAAAAAGGGTGTTTAGAGACTATCTGCGGAGTGCGCAGTTTGTCCCAATCGTATAGACGATGTTCAGGAGTGGGTGCCGAGGATTTTCCCGCGCGTTTGGTCGGTGGTCTCGCGACCCATGATGCTTGTGCGATTGCCGCATGGAAGGTTCTAAGTCAAGGTTTGGCCTGGGCTCTAAGTGCTGTGCTTCTGGGCTCGATCCTGAAAAGGTTGTTATAGGGGGTGGACTCGGGGTACTCTACCCGATGTGGCAAGAATACTTTCTACCGGTTTTAGAAACATATCTCATTCCCGCAGCACCACATTGTGAGATCCTTCCTTCGGTTTTGGGTGATCGGGCGGCAGTATATGGAGCCTTACATCTCGCACGCTCAACAGGGTTGTTTGGTCTTGATACTTGACTCTATTCTGCCTTCACCGTCAATGTCGTTCTCTGGCCCGTTGGTTATTATGACCCTCTGCCCCTTACTTGCCCCTGTCAACTTTCGTCCGATCTGCTTATCCACTTTTCTTTGATTCGAGTGAGACCTTCTTCGAAATCTACACGCGTGGCCGATGGCGACGTTGCCCGAGTTTGCATCAAAGACACTAATTCCCGATTTTCAGCCACTTCGGAAATCAAGGCCCACAGTTTCTTCATGTTTTGGTAGGACAAGACCACTGCCTTTGGCCGTCCGTGCCATGTCAACACGATCCGCCCCGTCTCATGCAATTTGCGGTGCAGGGGTTCAAAGTCCTGTTGCATAGCCTCAGAGCCTAACTGCTCCTCATCGGTAAACTGCGGTGATATAAGCCGCAACAAGTCCGCTATCCCACTCGCTTCTCCTTTCCCTGGCACGATTTATTTCCCCTCACACTTTTTCATATAAATATACCAAAGATTCCCGAATTTGGCGCATCGTGAATCGCATCCTTTTTGAGATCATGAACCCATTTACGTTCGTAACCAGGTCAGCGTGCAATCCTGCCGGATCCCCGAGAACTGTTCTCTGGATTTTCTGAAATATACACAGGATAATCGTGGTTCGCAGGGGTGCGAATTTTGGCGGCCATTGCAAAATAGCCAATTTATGTTATAAAACTCATGTCAAAGTTCTGATTCCAAATCACATAACCAAAGGCCCGGGGACGATGGCTAAGGAGCAACGTGAGCCACTGCAGCTGTGGGTGCAGGCGCGTAAAGTCAGTAGCACGTTATTTGGCAGCCCATTTCGGGGTATGGCACACCTCCCAAAAATTTCCGCGAAGGGCCTATAGGGACTCAAATCCGGAGCCTCCCGATACCAACCCGCACCTGATGCAGTATCTCGGCACACTCCTTCGGATCCTCGATGTGAGAATGGCGCCAACACCGACACCGGGATCATACCAGCGAATCCAGCGATTCACTGGCGATTCTTTTGTGCCATTGCCCAACGCAAATTCTTACGTTAACCTGAATCCGTGACAGGAAATTGACCCACCGAGTGAGTGTGCCAATATATGACATAATCTAGCAGAGTATGGGATCATCAAAACGGAACGGGACAAATGAGGGATCCGAGCCGGTCTGCACTCT
>JAKACM010000010.1 GCA_021821465.1 Bacillota bacterium | reverse complement strand
CAACCTTTTTCCCCAAGACTTTTTATTGGCACCCCACGCTGGGGGTGCCAATAAAGCATAGATCGGACGGATGGATGACACCAAATTATTAGTGACACCAAGGACAAATAACATTAGCTAAAACAGGGTGGAGGATTTTATGATCATGTGCCGCCGCCCCAAGTGGATGCCTTTGGACTGGGAATGCGCATTCCCGCTATGGTAGCCTCGCCGTGGGTTAAGCCGGGACACATTAATCATTTGACATTCGATCATACCTCGGTAATGAAGATGATTCAGGATCGCTTTGATTTGGGTTACTTGACGATTCGCAATCAAACAATGCATTCGCTCTCCAACGTCTTTGTCGACGAATGACAAGATCATGGGCAGGCAGAGAGAAGAAGTCTCTGCCTGCAAGTTTTTCGACGTGTCGAGAATAATCCTTCCTTCACTCACTTTATGTTCCATCCTATAGACGCAGATCGCGTAGCATTCTAGGTAAGACACTTCACTTTATTCTTGATTTCTGCTTGTCGCGTTAGTGGGGAGTGACCCACATCATCGGTATTCGCGGATCTGGTTAACACGCCCACATGAAACTCTTGTTGTGTTAAAATATGGGAATAAAAAACAAAACTCTTGTTTTTTATTTATTTAAAGACGGGTGTGCATTGCGGTTGTCGACCAGATATTTGGGTGGTCCGTCGATTCACAGTCTTGTTATGGAGCGCCGGTTATTTGGTATCCCAGGTTATGAATTGTATAGAACCCAAAACAGTCATGGCTTTTTTGATACGATATTGTGCTGCTGCCGAAACCATGCGGCGGTTGCTCAGTTGGCGTGTCTTTATTCCTTTATTCCTTTATTCCTTGTTACACCGTTATTGCGGGAGACCCGGAACGAGGAGGTGCCGGGTCAGTCAGAAATTTTTTGGTGGGTTACCAGTTTTAAAACTTGAAGATCTTATTTACAGGTCAGATTTGCGAAAACATGGCCATGTTGCACATCCCGGACTTCGACAAAGTGAATTGTCGAACTGATTTTTCGAAATACTTCCACCAAGACACACGTCATCTATTAAGATCTGGAACGGATGGGCAAGACTTTGGTAACGGCAGTTACTTGGAGTTTCTGATTATATGCATGTTTTTCATGTTTTTCTTCATTGCTGAATGAAAATGGTTGTGCAAATGATTATGGAGGATCCCAATATGACAGCTATAAGGAATTTGACGGGTTTATTGTTTTGGTTGGCGAAAGGACCGCGCCCCGAAAAGAGAGAACCCGCATGCAAGTAATTCTGGTAGGACCGCTACCTCCTCCGGATTCGGGACCGGAAGTTGTCACCGAAACTCTCTTGCAGAGCGGTGCACCTTTGATCCATTTTCGTCATGTGAAATTGTCATCGTGGCCCAATCAGCCCAAAAAGAGTTGGCATCATGACCCCCGACTACAAATGGTAAAGCAATTGATGCAAGTGGCATGGACTTTGTGGACACAAAGAAAAGATTCTAAAATTGTCCATTTGCCCTTGTCGGACTCCACCGAGACGATATTGCGGGACGTTGCATTAATTCGCCTAGCGACATTCCTTCATTACCGAACCGTTGTGCAGTTTCATGGTAGGGAGTTTTTACGATTTTATTGGTCATCACCACACCGGTCTCGAATTTTGCCGGCATTGGAATCTCTTGATATGCTGCTGGTGTCCGACAAAAGCATGATTAAACAATTTCCCTTCGTTAATGAAAGTAAGATCCGGATTATGGTCAATCCGGTCCCAGCGAGTTGGATGGTGGCATGGCCCTCATTATCACGGCTCGATCCGGTAAAGGACTCTCAACCATTGGTTATCTTATACATCTGTTATCACTCCATGGTCAATAGTCTTGTGGAATTGCTGAAGGCACTTCATTTGTTAGAAACGAAAAAGGAATGGGAACTCCATTTTGCCAGACCGCACGGCGATAGTGAATATCATTTCGGGAGAAATACGATAGATCTTGGATCTGGCTGGGACCAAGTTCAGAATATGATTCGGAAATATCACTGGGAGGAGCGCGTTCATTACCATGATCTAGTGACTGAGGAGGATAAAGTTGCACTCTTTGCCCAAAGCCATGTACTGGTCGTGCCTTCTTATTGGGAAGCAATACCTCTGGTGATACTGGAGGCCATGTATGCCGGGCTCGCTGTGATAGCAGGCAGAGGGGGAGCGGCGGAATCTTTGATTTCTCCGGCTTTATTGTATGATCCCGGTCGTGTGGAACAATTGACGCAAAGGTTATGGCAACTGAGTCCACACAGAGCACGGCTTATCGGACAAAATAACCGTAGAATAATGGAGCGCGGTTACTTGCCTCAACAAGTCATTCCTCTATTACTTCGCGCATACGAGACGCTCGAACCCGCGATGCGAACCCCGGTGTCACAGAAACTGAGAGTAATTAGACCGAGAAAGAAGACCAAATTGTCGGCAAACAGCAAGAAGAAACCTTAAGGCAGTATTGCTCATCAAACCCGTTAGCCCCGTCGACTTGAAATGGGGAATTTTAACTGTCCTTGGTATTCCACGATGTAAAATCGGGAAGAATAGTCAATCCGTGTGTGGTACAAGTTGCGATTTCCGCTCCTTTTCCACCGTCAAAACCTTTCGTCGAGGTTTTGTTCTCATGATGCCGATCGTCTGAATTCCAGCCAGTGTAGAGATCAGCCGACATGCAAGGCTGGGCTAAATGTCGTATTCTCAAAATCGGAAAGGTTTCTTATGCAAGGTGTTAGTCATGAAGCTTGGGAATTTGACAACAGACATTTGAAAGAAACCGAGAATTTTCCACAACTCAACGGTTGACGGTCGCCCTATTCAACAAATCGAAGTTAGCCACGCCGTTTATTTTCGTGAAGCTCAGGCTACAAAGTTGTATAATTACATAGTCAAATTGGTTTGGTAAAATATGATTGTTTGGGTCGAATTTCTATTCGGCGCACAAAGCTCTTAAAGGCAAGGGTGAAAAATACGCGATGAATACGCAAAGTATGGGTTTCGTTATCGGCGTTGCCGCTTTATTAACAGTGGGAGGATTATTTATGCCTCAAACCACCTCTTTGGGACAGAACATCACTGAAGCCCACATTACAGGCTGGCAAGGGGAATATGAAAGTGATATCCATGCTTTCAAACTACGCATGGAAACAGGCAATCCTCAAACAACAGTGGTTGTACCCATGAATCCCTTGCCCATGAAGGATTTTCCAATTCATAAAGGTGTGAACTGGTTTACGCCGTCAGATACTGCTTTGCCAATTCGAGACGCCATGGCAAAAGATCCGCATTTGCTTGCTCAAGCTTTAGGGGCTCGTAATAACGTCTTTACTCCCTTTACTCCCTTTCCCGGAAGTCCGGTATCCTATAGCGCAGGCATGCTAAAAGAACTTGCTCATAATCATATTAATCCCAAAAAATTTGGAGGGCCTAATATTCCTCCGGGATCCGTACCTTTGTCCCATCTTCCAGGCGGTGTTCTTCAGATCGATACCTTAACCAATGCCAACACCTTAAAACAGTGTGAGCCCGGGGAAATTCCACCCGAACTCACCATGTTACAGCATAAATACAGTTAAGCTGGTTTTTTCGAATTTAGGACCGCGGATGCACCCATTTCGGCTAAAATCATTGCCACGACCATAATGATCAGATGGGTAATACCCAAAGCCCCGCTGGTTATGGAGAAAAACAAACCCACGATGCCTCCGATAACCATGAGAACAGCTGCCAACCACAAAGCGCCGCGACCCTTCGATTTACGTCGGCTAAAAGAAATCGCCAGGAACCAGATGACAATGGCGACAATGAGGCCCGCTGCAATGTGAAGATCGAGGGTTACAATTGTGAAATGGAAAATGTGCAACATGCTGCCTAACCCGAGTAACAGGGCTACGAGAAAAGCGACACGCATAATCATGATGTTGAGTTTGACACCGGCCGGGCTTGGGAAATTTCTGTCCGCCATTTTGCACTCCTTTATCAGGGATTTCTTCTCCATAATAGGCCTTCCGTATCACCGGATTTGTCCTCATCCGGATACCGTCGCACACCGTATGGTTATGGGCTTTTGGAGTGCTCGTCCGACGTGAGGAAGCGTCCCGACGCCCAATTGGCTCCGATAGGGACCATAAGGGGCCCAATCAGTCTGGGCGGCTTGATGATCCCGGAGATCGGTATGGGTATAATAATACAAGGTAAAGGCCACAACCCAAAATTTCTGCTTCATCGAACCTGGCAAACGATGTGGACAATAGAGGACAATCTGGCAGCGTGGAAATCAGCGACGCATCGTCGCTGGAGTCAATAGTCCTGCGGAAATCGCCGAATGGCATGCTCCCCCCCCTGTCCATCACATCAACAAAAACCATGACGGTCAAGGATCACGAATCAGCTGCTGCAAGCCATGATTACCAAGACTCAAGCCGACGCGAGAGAAGTCCAACCCTGTCAGTTAATTCGTACAGCGCTGTCCGCAGATCTCATTTGGCATTTTGATCGTAAGCAATTTGGGGGGGTTTATGACGCGTATATCAGCCGCAGTGACGGTGCCTTAGTTTCAACAGTTCTGCGGCGATTGCATGGTTTCCAAAAATTCCCTAGATTGGCCCCAATGCCAGAGCCGTCCGGGACAAAATACGGCGGGTCGATGCAGCGGCGAAAGTCAGGCTCCTTTCCGGACTGGATCATGCATACGGTTTTTGGGATGTTCTCACCACAATAGTCCAATTGTTAGTAGAATGCCAACGAGAATGTGTATGCGTCCTGCTATAGGTACCGCTTTAGGTAGATTTTCCGTTTGACGCAGGGCAGCCAAGCTTTTGACAGCGATGGGAAGAATCAACCAAACCAAGAGCACTGTCAATGGCACCATTCTCATGAATGCCATGGCACTAATCCAAAGTATGACGAGACCAATTAACGCATTCAGGGTGATAAATCCCCCCTTGTTTCCCAGAACGATGGGCAATGTACGCCGGCCATGCTTGCGGTCTTTGTGGCAATCGCGCAGGTTGTTAGCCAGCAAAATGGTGGCAACGGACAGGCCGACAGGGATGGAGAGCAAGAACGCATTGGTTGTCATCACACCGCCGGCGGCAAATTGAGTGGAGAGAACCTCAATGGGACCCATGATCATGGCGACCAAAAATTCCCCAAACGGTGTTGATGATACCGGATGGGAGGTCCCAGTGTAAATGAACCCAGCGATTATGCCCAAGAGTCCCATGCCCAGGAGTAATGGGCCTCGGACGGCCACCAAAATCAATCCTAACACTACCGCTAAGCCGTAGGTCATAAGGGACCACAGCCAAACGGTTTGAGCTGGCACTTCTCCGGAGACGATGATGCCTCCGATGCCCAGTGACTGCTCGTCATCCAGACCGCGGATGTAGTCAAAGTATTCGTTGAGCATATTGGCCCCGATTTGCATTAAAAATGCGACAAGCACAATATCGACCCATGCCCACCACCAGAAATGTCCGGATCGGATAGCCAAGGCACCCCCTACGAGTAATGGAACCACTGTGGCCATTAGTGTGGGAGGACGGCTGACCTTAAGAAAACTTGTCCATGTCATGGATCATTACCTCGCTCACTGAATTCGATGATTAACATCATATTAATTCATGGTAGGAACCGTGTTGCCAAAGTTTTTGCAGTTCGGTTCGCCTTAATTTCCCACTTGCAGTTCGGGGCAAAGAATCTGCTTCGTAATAATGGGTGGGCCGTTTAATCACCGACAAATGCTCTTGGGCCCAGTTCCGGCATTCTTCGTGACTCAACTGTGGCTCCTTAACCAGCATAATCACGGGGACTTGCCCCCACTCATCATCGTCGATCGGTAGTACACCGGCGTCATGGATTAAGGGGTGAGCCATAAACACGCGTTCGATTTCAACGGGGGAGATGTTTTCTCCGCCGCGAATGATGAGATCTTTTTGACGATCCATGACCGTGAGCGTGCCGTTGTCGTTAAGAAAACCTACATCTCCTGTTTTGAGCCATCCCTCGTGGAACGTTTCGGCGGTAATTTGAGATTCACGCCAATACCCCTTAAATACCGTCGGCCCTTTGACTAGAATTTCACCTGTTTTTCGGAATTCGCGGGTGATTTTGCCGTCTGATAGGATGGAAATCTCTGTGGGGTATATCGGATGTCCTCCGCTCCCATCATTTGTGTCTGTGTTGGGCAGTTCTGTCACGACTTGGGAACTCGTTTCCGTCAGACCATAGGTTAAAACCACTGGTAAGTTCAGGGCGCGCGCCCGATGCACGAGAGACGGTGAAGGCGGGGCTCCGCCAAGCAATATCAGGCGCAGGGAAGATGGAAAGTCTGCAGAAATTTGCAAGAGCCGGTACAGCATTGTTGGCACCAGGGACACCAGGGAAATGGGATAGCGGGTCCACATCGCTAAAACCTGTTCGGAATCAAAACGCGGAAGAAGAACAATGCCATTACCAACAATCACGCTGCGAAATAATATGGAGAGACCGCCAATATGAAATAGGGGCATAACATGCAGCCATAAATCGGAAGGCGCGGTTCCGTTGTGCAAGGAACTGTAAGTGGCGCTGGCGAAGATGTTTCCGAAGGATATTAAGGCTCCTTTTGGTCGGCCCGTGGTTCCCGAAGTGTACACAATACATTGAACATCGTCCAGATTAATCGGTCTTGAAGGATATAATGCTTCATGTTTTAGGTTATGCCACAGCTCGTCGAAGGTTACAAACTTTACCAAAGAGGGTTCATCCGGGTGGCTTCCGATAAAGATGGTGGGATCGGCGTCTTGCACGAGAAGATTTCTGTCATTTGGAGATAACCGGGGATTAATGGGAACCAAAATCGCTCCCAAGCGGACGAGCGCATGCATAACCGCCACAGTTTTCATGTTTGATTCCGCCAGCACAGACACCCGCTGGTGCTGACGGATCCCTAATTGGAATAACCGGGTAGTCAATTGGCCCACGTAATGGTTCAATTGGCGAAAAGACCATGATTTTTGACCATCACTCAAGGCCAAACGGTCGGGACTAAGCTCTGATCGAGCGGATAACCAGTCTGGAATAAAAGGCATCATAACGGCTTACGGTAAACGCGGAAATTTAGAAAAGTCCGGGACTCTCTTTTCCAAAAATGCGTTTTTTCCTTCCTTGGCCTCCTCCGTCATGTAATAAAGCATCGTGGCATTTCCGGCTAATTCCTGCAACCCGGCCAAGCCGTCTGTGTCGGCATTGAATGCCGATTTCAGAAAGCGGATGGCGATAGGACTTTTGGCTAATATTTCTTTGGCCCATTGGATCGTTTCCTCTTCAATCCGGTCCAAGGGGACAACAGTGTTGACTAATCCCATGTCTAACGCGTCCTGTGCCGAATATTGACGACATAAGTACCATATTTCCCGGGCTTTCTTGTGTCCGACGATGCGGGCCAAAAGAGTTGCGCCATATCCTGCATCAAAACTTCCCACTTTAGGTCCGGTTTGTCCAAATATGGCATTGTCGGCAGCAATGGTCAAATCACACACAATATGAAGGACATGTCCACCTCCGATGGCATAGCCTTTGACCATGGCAATCACCGGTTTGGGCAACGCCCGAATTTGTTTCTGCAAGTCTAAAACATTGAGGCGGGCAACTCCTTCATCATCCACATAGCCGCCTTCGCCACGGATTCTTTGGTCTCCCCCTGAACAAAATGCTTGGTCACCTTGCCCGGTAAGGATCGTGACACCAATGTAAGGGTCATCTCTGATAATATTAAAAGCATCCGACAACTCGAATAGGGTTTGAGGGCGGAACGCATTTCGCACCTCGGGACGATTAATTGTGACTTTGGCAATCCCTTCATATTCTTCGAGAATGACATCCGAATACTTTTTGCGCAATGTCCATACAGTAGCCAAGAAGAATCACCTCATCTTTATAGTTTGTAAAAACTCTATTACGACTGACAAAAAGCGCTCTGGTTGTTCCAAGTGCACGGTATGTCCGGCGTTATCAATGATCAAGAATTGGCTTAATGCTAATTGTTGATGCAATTGGTGTCCAATTTTCACAAATTTTTCGTCGTCCCTTCCCGTGATGATGAGTGTGGGAATTTGGAAATAAGGAAGCTCAGGCCATAACGATTCCTGCCTTCCCGTGCCTGCTGCTCTGAGGCTTTGGGCGAGACCGTAAGGATTGTGTCCTAAGCGGATGTTTTGCTCCCGTTCTTTGATTGTGGAAGGTAATCGCGATTGTGTGGAAAATAAGGGAAGATGACTCCAGTACTCCACAAACCAGGCCAGGCCTCGCGATTCAATTTCGTCGGCCAAGGATTCATCTTGCTGCCGTCTCGCCATTTGTTCTTTAAAATTGGGGATGCCAGCCGTGGAACTTTCCAGGATGAGACACTCAACCAATTCCCTATTGCATAACGCGGTGTGCAAGGCTAATCGCCCCCCCATGGAATAGCCTAATATACCGGTGCGTTGAATGCCTAGTAATTGAAGTATCGCTTTGAGGTCATGCGCCGTCACAGTCATCGTCATTTCGTCCAGGTCCGATGACAAAAAACTCTCACCATGGCCCGGCAAGTCGGGGATAATGAGGCGGCGGTAAGGGAGAAGTGCAGGCAGAAGAGGCGCCCACGAAGAGTGGCTCCCGGTGAAGCCGTGGAGCAACAATATAGGAGGATTAGCCGGATCTCCCGCAATATCAATATGGTAAACTCGGTGATTGTCAATGATGATTTTCTTGGAGTTCACTGCCAGCATTACTCACGAACCTTTCTTCACTTAGAGTACCGCAACCTGACTGACAATCGATATTTAACTCCAAACGTTAGTATGGCGACTGACGTTCTCTTTCCGGGTAGGTACCTGCCATTCCAAAATTCGCAAGCCACTTATCGTTAGCAATTCGCCCATGCTCTGCCGTAATTCGTCCGGAGTTTTCGCCAGCCTGTAGGCCGCTTGATACAAGAAGGCTGCATGCTCAAAACTCAATCCGTGCGGGGTGCCGAATAGAACCTCGAATTCGTGGTCTTCAAGCTGACCCTGGGGCAGAAAAGAAAAGATGCCGCCACCGTCGTTATTGATCACAATGATTAAGATGTTCAACTGATATTTAACAGCGGCAAATAAGCCGTTCATGTCGTGATAGAAGGCCAAATCGCCAATGATGAGGATCGTTTGTGCATAAGGAGTGATGCTCGCAATGCCCATGGCCGTAGATACAATCCCATCAATTCCGTTGGCACCTCGATTTCCCCAAAAACGCAGCGGGCCAGGGTTTTGGGTGAACGTGTCCAAATCTCGAACAGGCATGCTGTTACTGACAAATACTTCGGCAGGGCCCGAATTCCTTAGCAAGTTGCCAAGATGATAATAGAGGTAAGGTTCTGATGCTTCGTCTGGTTCGTTAAGTCTTTTGTGGAAGAGGCGGAGCATAGTTTTGTGCCGTTGTTGCCAAAACGAATACCACTCAGGATCTGAATTGATTGGAAGTGGGTTTAACGCTTTGGATAACCCACTCATTACATCTGGGAGGGATCCCTCAATAATGCGCCCACTCTGCAGCTGAGGTTCACGGTAGCTGTTTTCGCCGTCGATACTGTATATCCAGCTCTCTTTGATGTAGAGATTGAGCGCCTTTGAAGTCATGGGAGCGCCCAAACGAATTACGCACTCTACCGGAGGCAAGTTTTGCCCGGAGACTCGAAGAAATGCGTCATATGTTCCAATGATCCGGTCATCTCGTCCCCGAATATTAGACAAGGGATCGGCAAAAACCGGCCAGGTGAGTTTTTGCGAAAGTTCCAAAATTTGATCCAGAGCATGGCCCATGAAGCCGGGTCCGGCCAGTATTAGCCCGTGGCGAAATAGGGATAAGGAATGAGCGATTTCATCCCTGTCCTCCCGGCCGATTTCAGCAGTTGCAGGTGCGATGCGTTTGACTTCTTGAAACATCGAGACTTTGGGGAGGGGATCGATTAATAAGGGTTCGCGAAAGGGAAAGTTCAGATGAACGGGCCCTTTTGGGTCTTTCATGGCATAGTGCATGGCGCGAGCGGCAGTAACCCACGCAAATCGATTGAGGTCTTGGCTGCCGTCTGCAATAGGCATATCTTGAAACCATTTGGTGTGAGTTCCGTAAAGAGCCACTTGATCGATGGTTTGACTGGCGCCCGAATCTCGCCGTTCAGGAGGGCGGTCTGCGGTCAACACAATAAGGGGAACGTGTCCCCAAAACGATTCTACGACCGCCGGTAGAAAGTTGGCAGCCGCAGTTCCGGAGGTGGAGAGGAGAATCACCGGACGACCGCATTGCTTGGCTATCCCCACGGCAAAAAATGCGGCGGAACGCTCATCGATCAAAACATAGGATCGGATTTGCCGACTACGCTGTAATGCCAGAGCCAAAGGTGTCGACCGCGACCCCGGGCATATCACGGCGTGATCGGCACCGTGACGGTATAAAGAGTTCACGAAAGAAGATAGATACTCTGCCACATCATGAGTTTGAGACATTATTGATTCACTCCCAGGGCGCTTAGCATTGCCTGCAATTTCCATTCGGACTCTGCCAGTTCTTGAGCGGGCACAGAGTCCGGCATAATTCCACAACCTACATAACAGTGAGCCGTAGATCCACGCAACAAGGCAGATCGCAATGAGACCCATATGTTGCCATTACCAGCTAAATCCATAAATCCTATACCGCCGGCATACCACCCGCGGTCGATTCCTTCATGATTCTTCAGCCATTCCAAGGCTTCTTCTTTGGGTTCACCACCCACCGCCGGAGTGGGATGCAGCAAAGCCGATAAAGACAGAAGACTGGTAGGAGTTTGTAATGTGCCCTCAATGGGTGTCCACAAGTGATGGACATTGGACAGTGAGAGAACTTTGGGCGTTGTCGGCACAGTTAAATTCGCATATGCCTTCAATATTCGGGTGATTTGATCGACGACGGTGGCGTGTTCCCGCCGATCTTTTGGGCTGGCTAACAGAGAGAGGATCTGGTTATGATCTTCATCCCGGCTGTGCCCTCTAGATGTCGTGCCTGCCAACGCCATAGTCTGCAGTTGATTGCCTCGCAGTTGCAGCAAGCGCTCAGGGGTAGCACCCAAGAAGGTGTGCCCGTGGGATTTGAAGGCAAACACCGTGGTGGAGGGATTATGTAGCCGTAACAGCTTAAGAATGTCGGCGATGCCGGGCTTCTTGGTAAAGCGTGCGTCCACTCGCCGGGCCAAGACTAATTTATTTATGCTCCCGGAGTGGATTGTTGCGATAGCTTGTTCGACTCGGCGAATCCATTGTTCCGATGAAGGACTGGATGACGATGAGATTAATCGCGGTTTTTCTGCCGACCGAATAGGCTGCCGCGAAAGAAATTGCAACAGCTTGGTTGAAGATTGCGTGGCATCGTGGATTGAACGGTCGTTTTGGGCAACGGTCGTGAGAATCACCCGGGTGTTTCTCATGGTCTTGCGAATGAGAAGGGTCGGCAAAATCCATTGTGACGCTCCAAACGACTTCCATAAACGATCGGGTGTTCTTGAAGTGTCGAAAGCCCAGCCGCCTGCGATAAGACTGTGAGGCAGCAAGCCTTGTTGGAGCAGGCGCTGTCTTTCAAGATCCATGGATCGCGCAGACGACGACAAAGACGGCAAGCGCCACTGTTTGGCGATACCGAGGCCAAGCATTTCCTCGTGCCCAGTGTGGAGGTACCATCCGTCTTGCGCCCCTTCCAATCCCAGAGGCAAATTGTCGACATCCACTGCCAATTCCCGTTGGCAGAAGTATGAATCGTCAATCGTTCGACACTGTTGATTTAAGTCACTTGGCAACAGTTCCATATTTGTTTCCCGGTTCACTGAATGCGTGTTCATAATGTCATAATAGGACGAGAGAGAGAAGAAATCAATGAAGGATTATCGGGCATATCAAAAGTCATGAACCGCGAACAAGACGCCGTAAAAGTATGTCGAAAGAGCCTTGCGAACCATGTCGATCTTTCCTGCAATTTCAAGACTGCCACGCACGGTCGAATTTTTGGTTAAAAGCAGCATACGAAAAACACACTCATATGGCATGATCTCGCGATCCCTTGGGCGACAAGTCCTCGGCCGGATCCCAATGCTTGAGATCTTTGGGAGCGAATGGTGTGGACCACGATCTTCCCGATTTCTCGGCACCACCAAATTCACCTCATATTGGGTTATTAGCGGATATCGTCAAAAAATAATCGAGGAAAATTGGGCAAATAACACTTGTTATATTTGTCACTAGTGGTATAGTGAGATATAAATTTTTTTTCGTCGGAGTGTGCCTAGGGATCCGCCCGCAAGGGAAGGACCAAGCGGTACAGGTTCCTGGAAGATGGGAACTACACCATGGGGATAAAAGACCCGTGGCAGGTTCGGCAGACGTTGAACTTGCACTGGGTCTTGTGTTGTATCCAGGCAAGGTTATCGGCAATGATGGGGAATTGTAATCCGTAAACCATTGGCAGCGAACCGAGGAGGGTGCAAGCTCGGGCTTTGGCCGGATTATTGTCTCACCCCTGAGCCCGCTTCCCGAGCCCGGGTTAAGTCCCGAGGGGTAGACGAAGCCGGAAGAATTCCGTTATCAATCATACGAGTCCTCTATTTAATGAGGAGAAGTAAGGGTGGTACCGCGCAACTGCGTCCCTTTCAGCCGATACGGCGAAAGGGAATTTTTTTATTCAAAAGGCAAGGGGGACTGACCCATGAATCCATTCATCGGCGTGGAATTGCGGGATAAGCCAGGAGCAATTCAGCGGTTGCTTTTGATGCTTGGTCAAAGAAATGTGGATATCGAACAAATGACGGTAAAAAAAGACTATGATACGGCACGTTTTACGGTGATGATTGGAATCAGCGACACTCCGGAACGAGCTCAGTGGGTTCGCCGTCAATTAACCCGGCACCAGGATGTCATTCGAACCTTTATTGTGAAAAACAGCTATCATACGGTCGTGGTTGCCGCGGTTCCCACTCAAAAACCAGTCCATGTGCCTTTGGTATCAGCCGTACCCATTGATTCCCATGTTGGATATTTTACGGTGTCAGGGCAAAGACACGCGATAGAACAGTGGGTTGAAGAGAACCAGGCCCATATCTTCGCGCTGTTTCCGAGTTGCCTGACATTGAAATTCAACGATTCGAAGCCCAGAACATCGGTTTATCACACTCGAGGAGGATGGAATAATGAACGCAAAATTATACTACGACGACAGCGCCGATCTGAGGTGGTTAGCCGATAAAACCGTCGCCATAATTGGCTATGGCAGTCAAGGCCATGCTCACGCTCTCAATCTGCGGGAATCGGGTGTGCATGTCATTATTGGTATTAGACCCGGACATTCGCGAGATAGGGCTATCGAACAGGGATTTCAGACGATGGACGTTAAAGAGGCGGCCGAAGTGGCCGACATCGTTCAGATTTTGACACCGGATCATTTGCAAGGCTCTTTATATGAAGAGAGTATCAAACCGGGATTAAAGCCTGGCAATGGGTTGGCCTTTGCCCACGGATTTGCCATTCGTTTCAGGCAGATTGTTCCGCCAAAAGATGTTGACGTATTCATGGTGGCGCCTAAAGCTCCGGGACATTTGGTTCGTCGTTTGTATGCGGAAGGTCAGGGAACTCCCGCATTGGTGGCAGTGGATCAAGACGCGACAACGCATGCCTTGGATCTGGCTCTGGCCTATGCCAAAGGGATAGGCGCGACCCGTGCCGGAGTTTTGCAAACCACTTTTGCCGAGGAAACCGAAACAGACCTTTTTGGCGAACAAACTGTATTGTGTGGGGGATTAACTCAACTCATTCAATCCGGTTTCGAAACTTTGGTCGAAGCCGGATACCAGCCGGAAATCGCATATTTCGAAACGCTTCATGAAATGAAGCTTATCGTGGATTTGATCTATGAAGGTGGCATGAGTGCGATGTGGTATTCCGTGTCCGATACCGCTGAATTTGGCGGACTCAGCACAGGAAAACGGATCATTACAGACCAAACGAAGCAAGAAATGCAGCGGGTTCTTCAGGAAATTCAGGATGGAACTTTTGCGGAACGTTGGATGACCGAAAATGCTAAAGGGCGTCCCCAGTTCAAGAAACTGCGTGAAGAGGTGCGAGAGCATCCCGTGGAAAGAATCGGCCGAGACCTACGTTCGATGATGTCTTGGTTGAAGCCATCGGTGGAAGAGGAAGACGGGGTGTCAAAGGAGGAAAAGCCGTAAA
Source organism: Bacillota bacterium (assembly GCA_021821465.1). GTDB lineage: Bacteria > Bacillota > Sulfobacillia > Sulfobacillales > Sulfobacillaceae > Sulfobacillus. The sequence goes on along the minus strand of JAKACM010000010.1, from coordinate 57,424 downwards.
TGGATACTGTGCGGATATTTGATACAACTCTCCGGGACGGAGAGCAATCTCCCGGTGTGGCATTAACCACTCAAGAAAAACTGGCTATTGCGGAACAATTGGCACGCTTAGGCGTGGATTATCTTGAGGCAGGTTTTCCTCAGGCTTCCCAGGGTGATTTCGAAGCGGTTTCACACATCGCCCAAAACATTAAGGGACCTACGATCACTGCCCTGGCGCGTTGTAGCCGTCAGGATGTGGAACGGGCAGCCATGGCCCTTGAACATGCCGATAAAGCTCGAATTCATGTTTTTCTGGCGACTTCACCTATTCATATGAGCGCCAAATTGCGGATAACGCCGGATGAAGTACTGGAAAGAATCGACGCGATGGTTCGACTGGCGCGAACTTATGTTGACGATGTGGAATTTTCGTGCGAGGACGCGACCAGGTCCGAACTGAAATTTTTAGCTCAGGCAGGGACCCTGGCCGCTAAAGCGGGAGCTACCACATTGAATTTTCCGGACACAGTCGGCTATACGACGCCAAGGGAATATTATCAGTTAATCACCTCACTTCGAGAAAGTATTCCCATTCAGGGAGTGATTCTCTCTGTTCACTGTCATGACGATTTGGGGCTGGCGGTTGCCAATTCGCTGGCGGGAATCGAAGCGGGTTGCAGGCAAGTGGAAGTGGCAATCAATGGTATAGGAGAAAGGGCAGGAAACGCCTCCTTGGAAGAAGTGGTAATGACGCTTAGAGCAAGGCAGGACCAATATCAGGTACAGCACGGCATCAACACTCACGAAATTTACCGGGCCAGCCAGCTCGTAAGCCGGTTAAGCGGGATGACGGTACAACCTAACAAGGCCATTGTGGGGAAAAATGCCTTTCGGCACGAATCGGGTATTCATCAAGACGGCATGCTAAAGGACCCGTCGACGTATGAGATTCTGACTCCGGAAGACGTAGGATGGGGAGTAACCAAGCTGGTTTTAGGCAAACATTCGGGACGTCATGCCTTAAGACAGCGCTTGGAGGATTTAGGTCTTCATGCGACACCCAATCAAATCGACCAAATTCAACAACGGGTAAAAGGATTGGGAGAACTGAAGAATGATATCAATGATCAGGATTTGGAAGCCATTTGGCAAGAGGAAGTAGGGCAAGAACGCCGTTCTCGTGCTACCGAGTTAATTCGCTGGCAGGTTAGCACAGGCAGTGACAATCGTCCCGTAGCCTTTGTGTCCGTGCGCGTGGATCAGGAGCTAAAGGAGGACTCCGGCAGCGGTGACGGTCCCGTTCACGCTCTTTTTCAGGCTTTTACCCGAGCATTGTCGCTGGAGCATGTGGAATTGACGTCTTATCACCTGGCGCCTATTTCTCCCGGAGAAGCGGGGCTGGCTGCGGTGCGGGTCGAAATCCGGGGCTATGAGTGCGAGACCCGTGGTCAGGCTGCCGACAGCGATGTCATGAAAGCCACCGCTATCGCTCTTCATGAGGCCTTATCCTATCTTTTCGAGCGTGTGCAGAACCATGTTGCGTAAGAATCTGATCGACGAAGGGAGGAAATTATGGCGACTCACCAACTTTTAGTGTTGCCGGGTGACGGTATTGGTCCGGAAGTTACCGGAGCGACTTTGAGACTTCTGGATGCTGTGTCCGAGCTTTTGGGATGGTCAGTAGAAAAGGCGGAAGCTGACATTGGAGGCCGAGCAATTGATCGGGTAGGCGATCCTTTTCCGGTCGAGACGCAAACAATGATTGACAAAGCCGAAGCTGTGTTATTGGGGGCTGTCGGAGGACCTTTGTGGGACCAGGCTCCGAAAAGACCCGAGGCGGGTTTGTTGGCGATGCGTCAGTATATGGGATTGTGGGCCAATTTACGGCCATTTCGCATTTTTTCGGGCTTAGAGCATCTTTCCCCATTAAAAAACGCCAAGGCTCGGGGAATCGTATTTCGCGAGTTAACCGGCGGTCTCTATTTTGGTGAGCCCAGAGGACGTCATCTTCTACCGGATGATTTGGAAGTTGTGGATACTTTGCGTTACCGGCGCTCGGAAATAGAACGCATTGTGCGATTAGCTTTTAAATATGCCAGTGATCACCATTGGACTCTGACTTCGGTGGATAAGGCAAATGTTCTCGAGAGTTCACGTGTGTGGCGTGAGGTTACGAACGAATTGGCACAGGGATTTCCGGATGTGACACTGACCCATCGATACGTTGACGCAGCGGCTATGGATTTGGTCTTGAATCCCGCGGGATATCAAGTGATAGTGACGGAGAATTTGTTTGGGGATATTCTGAGTGATTTGACCGGTGGTTTAGTCGGATCGCTCGGTCTTTTAGGTTCATCTTCTGTTGCAGGCACTGGGGGCACTCGCGGATTGTTCGAACCGGTACATGGATCGGCGCCTGATATTGCAGGCAGGGGGATAGCCAATCCTACAGGTTCCATGTTGTCCCTCGCCTATCTCATCGGATGGAGTTGGTCGGAAAGGGAAGCCGAGCGTCTCATTGAAGAGGCTGTCGCGGAAAGCTTGGTGGAAGGTCCTCACACACCGGACTTAGGGGGAAAGGCCAGCACTGAAGAATTTACGCAGACGGTGATTAATCGTATCAAGAAGATTGTGCAAAGGAGGAAAATCTCATGACCGGAGCGGAACTGAGCTGGGAAGTTTTGTCACAACTGGGTACTACTGTCGTTTTTGGTGTTCCAGGCGGCTCTGTTTTGCCCCTCGTTGACGCTTTGGCAACACGCGTGCAATCACCCATTGAGTTCATTGTTTCGCGGCATGAATCCGCATCGATTCATGCCGGCAATGGCTATGCTCGGGTGACGGGAAAACCTGCCGTGGTTTTGGCGACTTCCGGGCCCGGCGGCACCAATGTCATTACCGGACTGGTGACAGCCATGACCGATTCTGTGCCCATTGTATTGATTATCGGGCAAGTGCCGACGACATTGATCGGAACAGATGCCTTTCAAGAGGCAGACTTATTCAATATGACTATGCCGGCTGTCAAACACAGTTGGCGCATAACCCATCCGGATGAAGTAGCCGATGTTCTCCTTCAGGCTTATGAAACGGCTTCCAACGGACGCCCGGGACCGGTTGTCGTGGAATTTCCCAAGAATATTCAATTTATGGAATGTCCTTCGTGGGAAGGATTGTCCGAAAAGAATCAGGAAGATGAATTGTGGGAAGAAAAACCGATAGTATGGTCCCGCATTAAGTCGTACTTGCGTGCTGCCAAAAGGCCTTTACTTTATGTAGGTGGGGGCGTTGTGTCCAGCAATACCCAGGATTACATCATGCAATTTGCTGAAACTTACGACTGTCCCGTGGCCCATACTCTGATGGGCATTGGTGTGTGCCCTTCTTCCCATACCAGGAGTCTTGGGATGCTGGGCATGCACGGAACTTGGTATGCCAATAATGCGATGCAAGAGGCTGATCTGGTTATTGCCCTCGGGGCCAGGTTCGATGATCGGGTCACGGGAAAATTGGATGAATTTGCCCCCAACGCACGGATTATCCACGTAGACGTCGATGCGGCCGAGCTAAGCAAGTTAGTGCGTCCTCATGTGGCCATTCATGGGGATTTGCGCCGAGTATTGCCCAAGTTGCTTAAGACGCTTCCGAGGATGACTCATGAAGGATGGTGGGACACCATTCACGAGTGGAAAGCATCCCATCCCTTAAAAATTCCCGGTGCCACGGAAGGCACGATAGCGTCTGCGACGATAATGCAGGTGATTAACAATCATTTGAATCCCGAGGATGTCGTAGTGACGGAAGTAGGGCAGCATCAAATGTGGGCGGCGTTATTCGTCAACCGGGAAAAGCCCCGAACCTTTCTGAGTTCCGGAGGGGCCGGAACCATGGGCTATGGTTTTCCTGCCGCGATGGGTGCTAGATTTGGAATCGGCTCGCATCGCGTGGTGTTGTTGGCGGGGGACGGCAGTTTCCAAATGAACCTGCAAGAAATGGGAACGGTGGCGCAATATCAAATTCCTCTTTGGATTATTGTGTTAAACAATGGTGGGCATGGAATGGTGCGACAGTGGCAGGATTTGTTTCATGGACAACGGCGTATGGGTGTTGATCTTCTTAATCCCGATTTTGTCCGGCTCGCTGAATCCTATGGAATTCGCGGATTTAGTGTGAATTCCAAAGGGGCCCTCGACGAGGCGCTGCACATTATGGAATCTATTGATGCCCCTGTGCTTTTAGAGGTTATGGTTCCCAAAGACGAGCACGTATTTCCCATGGTTCCCGCCGGCCAACCCTTGTCAACCGTTCTGGAAGGGTAGGGCCAGGTCATGAAAGGTATGCCAGATGGTAGGGAGGAACATGTTATGAGCGAACTTAAAATCTTCTTGAATGGGGTTTTGGTACCGGCCAAAGAAGCTTACGTGTCGGTGTTTGACCATGGCTTTCTCTATGGAGATGGAATTTTCGAAGGGATCAGGGCCTATTCGGGCCGCATATTTAAACTGGATGAGCATTTAGATCGGTTATTTGATTCGGCCAAAAGCATTCTTTTAGAAATTCCTTATTCTCGGGAAGAATTGACCGAACAGGTGTGTCGCACAGTCCGCGAAAATGAGTTGCTGGACGCCTATATCCGCTTGATCATATCCCGGGGACCGGGGGATTTGGGACTGGATCCGACAAAATGTTCCCATCCCAGTGTCATTATTATTGCAGATGAGATAGCTTTATACCCGCAGGAAGTATATCGGCGTGGGCTGGACTTGGCAGCGGTTTCAACCCGGCGTCCGGCTACGGATGTTTTGAATCCGGCAATTAAATCGCTCAATTATCTCAACAATATTTTAGCTAAGATTGAGGCTAACCTGCGCGGATTGCCGGAAGTTGTTCTGCTCAATCACCAGGGTTATGTGGCCGAAGCTACTGCAGATAATATCTTCATTGTTCGACGTGGTCAATTGCGGACTCCTCCTGCCAATGCTGGCATTTTAAATGGAATTACCCGGCAAGTGGTGATGAAGTTGGCTTCGGAACTTGGCATGGCATGCGAGGAAGAAAATATAACCCTTCACGATCTTTATACGGCTGACGAGTGCTTCTTAACGGGCACGGCTGCAGAGGTGATACCGGCCGTAAGGTGTGATGGACGGACTATCGGCTCAGGGGGGGCGGGTCCCATTACCCTGAAGATTTTAAAGGCTTTTCGAGATTATTCCCGGTCCACTGGGGTATCGGCATATAAATCGGGTGTCGCCACGCTATGATCAATGATTCCTTAATTTACTATCAGGGGGTTCCCGGAGCCTTTAGCGAGGCTGCTATTTTGTCACACTGGCCTCAAGCTCAACCTCAAGGTTGCCCAACTTTTGCCGAGACATTTCAAGCTATTCTTGACCATCCCCAAGGAATTGGACTTTTACCGATCGAAAATGCCTACCGTGGCCCCGTTTTTGACGTGTTGGATCTTTTGACCGCCTCGCCCCTGTCAATTCGGGCCGAGGCGGTTCAGCCTGTTGAATTGGCGTTGATGGCTTATGGGCACTCAGATTTGGACCGTATCAAGAAGGTGCGCTCTCATCCTCAAGCTCTCATGCAAAGCCAGAAATTTTGGCGCGAGCATGGTTTGAGCATGGAGGTGGCTTTAGATACGGCGGGTAGCGCGAAGGAGTTGGTGGAATTGAAACGGGAGGACATCGGAGCAATAGCTAGCCCAAGAGCGGCGGAAATTTATGGTCTAAATATCGTATATCATGGGATTCAAGACCATACGGATAACCGCACTCGCTTTTGGCTGCTCAGCCGTCACCCGATTTCCTTGTCATCACCGTTAAAACGAACCAAGACAAGCATGATCTTTGATTTGCCTGATCAGCCGGGCACTTTGGTAGATTATTTGCTAGTATACAAAAATTTCGAATTGAATTTGTCTAAAGTTGAAACACGTCCGAGGCCTGGAGCACCCTTTGCATACCGTTTTTGGATCGACGTGGTGGGAGAACGCGACAAAGTCGATCAGGCATGGGCTAAGGGATTGTCTTCTTTGGAGTGGGAAAGGCGTCTTGGGACCTATCCGGTGTTAAGTGAATAACAGAACGAAAACTTGGGACCGTGATATGATTAAGTCTATCGACACGTCGTTACACGACATGTCGACTGGCAACATCTTAATTGCCCATGAATGTTGAGAGCTTGGAAAGGCAGGAATGAGTGTGGCGCAATCCGAATTACCCTCAATTGGTAAAATATCTCCGGAAGTGTTTCGTGATTATATTTATCCCAATTTAGGAGAGAACCGGGCAGAAGTCTTGGTGGGACCGCAATCGGGGGTTGATATTGCCATTACGCGTGTGGCGCCCGGTACGGTCATGGCCACCACCACCGACCCGGTATTTATTGTTCCGGCGTATGGTTGGAATCGTGCCGCATGGTTCGCAGTACATATTTTAGCATCTGACGCCGCCACTTCGGGACTATCGCCATCATTAATGACAGTGGATTTGAATTTACCGCTCAGTATAACGACCGAGCAATTTCAGAGTTTGTGGACGGCTTTTTCAACCACGTGCAAGCAATTGGGAATTGCCGTAATCTCGGGACACACCGCCCGATATGAAGGCTGTGAATTTCCTATGGTGGGAGGGGCGACTGTCATGAGTATTGGTCCCGAAAGTGAATATATCACGACCTCTATGGCGAAAAAAGGCGATGTAATCCTGTGTACCAAGGGTGCGGCCATTGAGGCGAGTGGATTATTTGCCGCCACATTTCCCGATTATATTGAAAAGCATCTCGGGCATGACGTTCTCACCCGAGCGGATGCCTTATTTGAGAAAATGTCCGTGGTGGAGGATGCTGCCGTAATTTCCGCGCAAGGAGTGAGGGAGCGAGGTGTGAGCGCCATGCATGATGCGACCGAATGCGGCGTTGTGGGGGGAGTTTATGAAATGGCGGAATCTTCGGGTCTCGGTGTGATTTTACAAGACGACCAGATTCAGGTGAGACCGGAAACTCGGGCGATATGCGATTTAACGGGAATTGATCCTCTCATTTCAATCAGTGAAGGTACTTTATTGGCCGCAGTCAAACCTCATGCGGTGGATAAAGTTATGTCGGCTTTAAAATCCCGAGGAATTGACAGCGCAATTATCGGGGAAATGCTAGACTCCTCTCAAGGCATGTGGCGGGAGAGTCAGGGCAAACGCGTGGCTCTTCGTCACCCTCGAATCGATCCATTTTGGGCGGCTTTTGGTCGCATCGCACAGGATGGTGGGAATCAATGATTCCGCGAGCTTTAACGATTGCCGGATCCGACTCCGGAGGCGGAGCGGGAATTCAAGCCGATTTGAAAACATTTTCTGCCTTCGGGGTTTATGGTATGTCGGCGATTACCGCTGTTACGGTGCAAGATACACAAGGCGTCTACGAAATCATGGCTGTCGACGCGGATATCGTTGGCAGACAGATTGATGTGGTTATTCAGGATATCGGCGTCGATGTGATAAAAATCGGTATGCTTTTTTCCGAAGAGATTATTGCCACCGTCGCACAAAAATTGCGCCGTTATTCCGATGTTCCCGTCATTCTCGACCCCGTGATGCGTGCCAAGGGAGGGGCCTCGTTACTTAATCCCGGGGCCGAGAATCAAATGCGAGAACAACTCCTTCCCTTGGCAACTTTGCTGACCCCAAATTTGCCCGAAGCCCAGGCATTGAGCGAGACGGTGATTAATTCACCTGAAGATATGCACCGTGCGGGAATGGCTCTCGTGCGAAGAGGGATTTCTTATGTATTGGTAAAAGGGGGTCATTGGGAGAATTATCCTGCAGACGATTGTTTATGCTCAAGCCAATCCGCAATGTGGATAAGGGGCGAGCGCATTCAAAGTGTCCATACCCATGGAACCGGATGTACCTTATCCAGTGCCATCGCGGCAGAAATAGCACACGGGAAGAGTATGTCGAAGGCGGTCCAAAGCGCCAAGAACTATGTGACTCGCGCGATTTTGGAAGCTCCGGGTTTCGGTCGTGGCCATGGTCCCTTATGGCATTTTCCAGAAGACAAGCCATGAACTTACAACTGCACGTGTTAATTGATACGCTTACGATTCCTATCGACGATTTGCCCCGGGAAATCGAGAGTATGGGTCAAGGAGGGGCCAGTGTCATTCAACTGCGTGGAAAGTCGGCCACAACCCGCCAACTGCTGGACTATGGGGCTGTGTTGCGGGAGCTGTGTTTCAAAAATCACCTAACCTTTGTTGTCAATGACCGTTTAGACATTGCCATGGCACTGGAAGCAGACGGAGTACATGTGGGACAAGAGGACATGCCAGTGGCCATGGTGAGGAAGCTGGCTCCGTCCTTGACGGTGGGACTGTCTGTCGGGTCTGTGGCGGAAATTGATGACGCCAGAGGATTTCCGCCCGATTACTTTGGCTTGGGTCCGGTTTTTGCCACTTTGAGCAAAAATGATGCAGGCAATCCTTTAGGCATTGCAGCCGGCCTGGACTTAGTGAAGAAAGCATCAGCCATTGCTTCCGTAGTGGCGATTGGGGGCATCCATTCGAAAAATGTCGCCGAAGTATGGAAGACCCGAGTGCAAGGGATCGCGGTGATTTCTGCTGTCATGAACGCATCCGACAAGAAAGAGGCGTGCTTAAGCCTTTTAGGCGCAAGGGACTGACACAGGGTAGGCCAAAATCTTTCTCCGGTCCAACTAATGGCGGAGAGTCGGGATAAATTGCTTAAACGGAAGAGAAGTTCTAATGGGCGGCAAAACGGAAATTCTCTATTGCAATTTTATGGATTCCAGGGGGCGATGGCGGTGACCAATTCGGATTCCACTAATCGGGCTTTAGGGGCAATGGATGCCTTAAACATTGACCAAAATCCTTCCCAGTTGTCTTCTTGCACTTCGCAGCGAAATTCCACGTGATGAAGGAAGGTTGGATCAAAGGCGATATTCTCCTTTATGAGGAAATTTTGCGCCCGTCCCCAGGAATCGTAAGGCATGGTTACCGTGGCTTTGACGACATGGTGATAACGCCCCAATTGTGCGTGCGACAGCGCATGACTTGCAGCTTGCTGATAGGCTCGCAATAATCCTCCATGTCCGAGCTTTGTTCCGCCGAAATATCGGACAGTCACGATGGCCGTATAAACTAGGAGATGCTTTCTTATGAGAGTAACAGTCGGGGCTCCGGCGGTGCCTTGAGGTTCACCGTCGTCACTCATGCGTTCCTGGCCACTACCCAAAATATAAGCCCATACATAGTGGCTGGCTTGGGGCCATGAATTTTGTGCCGATTGCAAAATCCCGCCGAGTTCTTCTGAGGCGCTCAGCTGAAAAGCGCAACTGATAAACCGGGAGTGCCGAATGGTGAATAAGGACCAGGTTCCTTTCAAAACTGTAAAAGCGGTACTCATTGAGCATTCCTTTCCATACAGAAATAACGATGAGGCTGGGCTGGTGACCGAAAGATTCTTGACCCGATATGGTGTGAAATGTGTCGTGTAAGAAACCGAATGTTCAGATCGGTCCCCGCTAAATTATACAGCTTTTCCGTTGTCACCTTATCTCCTGGGGTTTCGACCAATGGCTGGTGAGGGATTTGCTTTAACAAGGGGGGATTAATTGACAATTGCTATTGAAGGATGGCATAGAAATAGAACATGGCACAGGTGGGTTTTATCGACTACACTAGCCACTTTTTGGCGTCCATGGTATCGTACATTTGAGGTTAGGGAAACGTTGATTTGCCGATCGTAAGTGCAGGCTGGAGGTGGAATAAATGGACATGGTGCCGGAATCGGGCACGAATGTTAAACAGTCTGCGGATTGGATTGACTGGTTATCGACCCATCATGAAGCTTGCTTGAGCCTTCATCCCGAGGTTATGATTCTTGCTGCCCGGTACGGTGACGGCCATTTACGCGCGGCAAAGGCTATTGCTTTGCAATTATTAATTAAGAATAATCAATTGCGGCTAGGAATTTTGGATTATTATCGTTTCGTTAACCCCGCACTAGACAATGTGTTTAGATGGGTCTACTTAACCAGTGTCAGGCGGTCTCCATCGCTATGGCGATGGTTTTACACATCAACACAAAATATTGATCCCTTGTCGGGGACTCAGCGTATGATAAATCATATTGGTCTGAAACGTTTTTATGGAGCGATAAAAGAAAGCCCTCCCAAATTAATCGTCTCGACTTATCCCACTGCCGCCGGCGTGGTGTCGACACTCAAACAACAAGGAAAGCTCGACGCCGTCAATTTTGTGGTGATGACCGACTATAGTGTTCATACGCAGTGGATTCATCCGTCGGTAGATATGTACTTCGTCGGCAGCGAGGACATGCGCAAGGAATTGATAAGTCGGGACATTGCTCCGGATAAGGTCATTGTTTCGGGGATTCCGGTGGATGAACGGTTTGAGGACTCGGTTGATGGCGAGGAGGTTATGTTGCGTTACGGCATGGAAATGGATTCCCCCGTCATACTGTTCATGGGTGGAAGCTACATGCCCATTTCCGAATATGTTCAGGTATTGAAAATTCTGGATCGTGTTCCGGCCAGACACACCACGGTTGTCATCGCCGGGCACGAAGAGTGGCGTTTTAACTTGGCGCAAGAGTACAAAGAACAAGCTAAGAATCCCATGGTCGTCTTAGGCTACGTTAATAATATTCATGAGTTTATGGCCGTGTCTTCTTTGCTGATCAGCAAAGCCGGTGGCTTAACAACTACGGAATCGTTATGTCGAGGCTTGCCGACCGTGATATACCGGCCTATTCCCGGCCAGGAAGATGCCAATGCCGAGTTTTTGGTCCGAAACGGTGCAGGACGGCGAGCGCATACGGAGGAAGATTTGGGGGAGATTGTTACGCACTTATTAGAACATCCTTGGGAACTAAAAGCCATGGTCCGTCAAGCAAAAAGCTTGGGTCACCCGGATGCCGTTAAAACTGTGGCCACCAATATCGATTCAGCACTGCGAGCTGCGGAAGCCAATGCGCCTGCGTAAAGGCTTGCCTCTTTCGCAGACGTTGTTGTTGGTGGCACTGGGCTTGGCTGAGTTTGCACGCGGTGCATTAATCATTACGCTTTTGCCGGCCTATGTAACCGGACCCTTAGGGGCGTCTTTAACCATCGTAGGATGGGCATTGTCGAGTCATTACTTTTTAGACACTGTTTTTCGCGGACCTGCCGGATGGTTGGTGGATCGCATTGGCGTGCCCCGAGTCCTAACGATGGGACTTGCCATTGAGTGTCTATCCTTGATTGGGGCCATGAATACTAGGCATCCGGCTATGATCATAGTGTTCGTAGCATTACTCGGAGTTGGAACGGCAACTCATTGGCCGGCGGTGGTGACCGGTACTAATCGACTCACCGAGCCCGAAAGGCGCGCGTCAATGATGGGCCTGGTGTTTGCTGCCTGGTTAACGGGATCCGGTTTGGGCCCCGTGCTGATCAATTTTGTGTTGGGAGGCCATGATCGGATAGCGTTCTCCCTTTTGATTGCAGCCGATGTGCTTGCGTTTGCGGTGACGATATGGATTGCGGATCCGAAATTGACGCAAGTTCATCCCCGTGAACCCAAATCACGGCATTTGTGGCGAACTTTGTGGCGGTTTCGCTGGGTACTTCCCGGGACATTTGTGCAAAATATGACTCTGGGTCTGATGTTGCCGATCTTACAACCGTTCACGACACATGTCTTGCACCTGGACCATGTGCAATTTGCCGAATTATTGCTGGGAAGCGGTGCATTTACGGTGGTTCTTTTGGTACCCATGGGCCGCATTACCGATCGTTTCGGTCTGCATTTTCCCTTGGTTGGGGGATTTTTCATAGCCGGAGGAGCATTGCTGGGTATTGCTTTTGTTCGTCAATTTTTCGAATTGGTCATATTCGGGGGCATATTAGGGTTATCCTATGCTATGATTTTGCCTTCATGGAACGCTTTTTTGGCTGGTCTGATACCCAAGGAAATTGAAGGTTGGCTCTGGGGTGTGTTTATGACTGTCGAGGGGCTTGGCATGTCGGTTGGACCTATTTTGGGAACTCGACTGTTTTCATTGCGGATATGGCTGCCTTTTGTCGTATCATCTTTTATTTTGTTGGTAATGGGTGCGTTTTATGCCTTGTTCCCGTTGAGAGAAAAAATTCAAAGCTGACATAAGGAAAAGGAGTCTCATATGTGGGGTATGATCGTAACCGGATTCATTGGACTGTGGATGATTGTCTATCTTATTCCCGATTTGATATGGCACCATCTGCAATGGGGTGCGATCTTTGGGTCCCGCGATCATCATCAAATTGCTTTGACTTTTGATGACGGTCCAGGTCCAGATACGACACATATTCTGCAAATTCTCCGAGAGCGCAATGTGCAGGCAACATTTTTCGTTGTGGCTGAACGGGCCAGGCAATATCCCGAACTGTTAAAGACCATGGCAGCCGACGGTCACGAAATTGGACTGCATGGCTATTCGCATCGATCCATGTATTTGTTCTGGCCATGGAATGTGTCCCGCGAAATCCGCCAGGGCCTGGAAACAATTGAAGCTATCAGCGGGACTCGCCCTGTGTCCTATCGTCCTCCTTGGGGACATCACAATATTCTCACGGCTATCATAGCCCGCCGTTTGGGTATTCGGCGTGTGCTCTGGTCCATTGCGCCCGATGACTGGAAACATGACAAGACACCCGAGAGCATTAAACGTTATGTTACACAATTGGCCCATCCAGGTGGCATTGTGGTACTACACGATGGCGGTGGAACCCGCCAAAACACTGTTCAAGCTTTGGGGCCCATTATTGATGGTGTGCGGGAATTGGGACTGAGTCCGGTCAGTGTCTCCGAGTTGGAAAGAGATCCATCCGAATTTCGGCGTTGGTGGACATGGTGGGAGCTGCGATTTACGCGGTCTTGGGATATCGATACGATCCCGTCTTCAGGGGGAGGAGATCCGGTTCTCCGTTTGGGTCTCACGAGTTTTCCGTTGAAAACGGTGGTACTTTCATCGGGGAAAAAAATTGTCCGGGGCCAACCTATGGGCGAAATTCATTTTGGCAATCCTGCCCTCTCGCGATTGAGTGCCACCCATACGGGTGGACTTAGAGCTTTTCATGCTGTTTTGCGGAGTTTAACCGATCTGGCGGGATTTGTAGATCACAGTGAAAAATATCGGGACATTACTGTGATCGGGGGAATTACCTTGCTGGACGCGTCCAGCGCCATCGAGAAACTAGGATTCGAAAGAATAAACATTTCCGGGCCACGCAAGTGGTCAATGTGGATCTATCTTATCTTGCTTATGGCCATTTACCACGCGAACGGATGGCAGATCTTAAGACGTTTTTTACGACTGCATCCTGTTCTGCTACTCATGGAACGCGACACGTTGATGAAGCGGTATTTGCGATCCACCAGTCCCCGGCGCGCCTAAGTCAATCTGCAGTCTTGTTTGACATAGTCGCTAATATTCGCTCTCTGAATCCCGGATTATCCTTCAAACGACCAACTAAATCCAAAACGATGGTTTCCAGATAGTTGTCCTCTCCCGTTCCGGGGCGCATCCACGATACGATTACATCCGCGAGAATCGTGGAAATGATTGCCTCACCACTGGAGGACTCCAAGTACCTGCGAAACCAATGCTCAAGACGCGGTTCCAGAAATGATTCAAAGCGCTGTTCGATAATGTGTTCCAAGACTTGAATCCTCATCAGCCCGATTCTCCTTTTTTCTCGGCAGGGCGCATACGATGCCGATTTGTGTTCTTTGTTATGCTAACACGCTACCATATGTGGGCGATAGGACAGAGGCAGCATGAAAAGATTAGGAGAACTATCGGGCGGCTCACGCAATATATATATACACAGTCAGCCTTTGAGATCTAAGCTGATAAGTTTATTCGGGGGAGTTGAGGAAGTCGTGGAAGTAGACACACACAAAGTCATTGATGCGCCGCGGAATGTCGTGTTTGAGTTGTTAATGGATCCTCATGTGCTCAAAGAGACAATGCCGGGACTAAAAACCATGAGCGAAAAGGATTCAGGAATCTACTCAGTGGAAATGGAACTGGGAATTCCCGGCATTAAAGGGCAATACCATGGAGAACTGAGTATTCAGAATGTAGTGCCTCCGAATTCATATCATTTGTCTTTGGAGGGGGAAGGTTCCAACGGACCATTCTTTATGTCCCTCGATGTGCGGTTAACTAGTAGTAATGACGCACAAACAGATTTACACTATAAAGGAAAGGGGGGATTTAGCGACCAGTCCAATTCTCTCGGGCAAAAAGTTTTGTCGGGAGCGGGAAATCTTCTTATCAGTCAATTCTTTGGGGCTATATCCAGGCGAGCCCGGCGACGACTTTAACATGACCTTGGAGGGGAAGTGGAGGTGCGCAAGATGGTCTTTTCCACAACCCAATTTATCGCATCAGAATCATTGAATGAGAAGAATCGTGAAAATGATTTCTCTCAGTTGGTTGTGATATTGTTATTGGCGTCCGGACTGTCCACTCGGTTGGGAAGGGCGAAGATGCTCTTGCCGTGGACGTCCGGAACGATTTTTGATACGGTCGTTAACCGTCTTTTACATGAAACCGTTCAGCCGTTAGTGGTGGTTTGCCATCCTGAACTGCCCCTCACAATTCATGACAATCGAGTGAATTATGTTCTGAACAACCGCCCTGAGCATGGTATATCGCATTCGATTCAGCTTGCGGTGTCCTTCCTCAAAGAGAACTGGCCGAAGGCTGCGGCAGCGATATTGCTCGGGGACGAACCTTTTGTACTGGGTGGGGATATCCGCAACGTGATGTCCGATTTTGACAACAGACCGTCGAATTGCCATTTGCTGCGACCCCGATACAACCAGATTCCCGGCCACCCGGTAATGCTTGATCAAAAAGCGTTAAGCTGGGCAGAGCAACTTTCGGGAGATCGGGGATTTGGGGCACTGTGGGCACAACATACCCAAGAAGCGTGTTATGTGGACTACAGTGTGAGAGATCGTCCCATCCCGACAACCGATATTGATACGCTCACAGATTACAGGGCGGCATACAGCTCTGCGGTAACAATGGAAAAGAACTTAAAAAGAGGATGATGGGAAGAAGAGCGGGTACTACCCCCGCTGTGGGGTGCTTCCTCAGTCCCGAACCCTGTAAGGTTGGCATCATGCAAGCGAAAGGTAACCGAAGGTGCTGGCCGTCCCCAAAAGGGGAGAGCGGATGACAGACATTTCCGAGGGGAGAGGCGTTCTAACGGCCCCCGTCACAAGACCCGTAAGGGAGAAGGAGCAACGATATGGCCGTGGTTCGCGTTAGACAAGCGCAAGAAACCTCTTATGCCCTGTTCGGAGAAGCATCCGGATCGATGCCGTTGAAAACTGGCAACGGTTCGTCTTGAGTATTAACGCGGCGAGAGGGGGCAGTTACCAACGCACACGCCTCACGGAGCATGGCTTTCCCCGGGGATATCTGACACGAAGCGAAAGCGCTTGGGGGTTCCAGACCGAGGACCTAGTGAAAGTCGTGTTCTCTACGGGCAAAAAGGCCGGCCAGTACGTGGCGGTCCGGATCACTGGAAATTTCAACATTAAAACGGCCTCACAGCTTCTTTAAGGGATCTCCCATCGCTTCTGTATTCGGATTCAGCGGGATGATGGCTATGGGTATTCGTTCACCAAGATAGTATTACAGAAAGGAGAAGCGGGAATGGGGCAGACAGAGCCTGCCGTGCTATCTCGCCCCGGCCTGAAGACCGAGGTTTCCCGCACAATTTGATGAAAACGATTCGGGGAATTACCTACCATGTTTTCGGCGAAGGAGACACAGTTGTCTTGGCGCATCCGAGTTTGGGACTTGGGCAGTTTTTGTTTCATCGGATTCGTACCCAGCTATCGCGTCATTATACGGTGGTTTTGTGGGATCCCCGCGGGGTTGGAGACAATGAAGAGTTTTATCCGACTTTAGACGACTGGGTTGGAGATGCTATAGACATCTTGCGTCAAACGAATAAGCCGGCGCACTTGTTAGGAGTGTCACTGGGGAGTTGGGTGATGAGTCGTGTAGCGACTCTGAATCCGGACGCTCTGGTTCGTTCCTTAATTCTGATCGGTGCCAGTCGGGGATTTGATCACGCAGAAGAAGACATACAATCCCGTCGCCATCAGCTGGAAAATATGACGATGCAGGAGTTTGCGCATAACTATGCCGAGACCACCCTTTCTACGTATGCACTCTCCGAAGTTAAGGAAAATTTAGTTCTCGAAATGGGACAAGTTGATAAAGAGAAATATCTGCAAGCGATGCAGGCATTTTATACAGCGCGCAATGACGAAGTATTTCGTCAAGTGAATGTGCCGACATTGATCATGGTGGGAGTGGAAGATGCGCGGACACCAGCTGCGGAAGCGGACGAAGTCCAACACCTTATTCGGGGAAGCGAAGTGAAAGTTCTTCCGCGTTGCCAACATCTGGCTGTTCTCGATCAACCCCAACGTGTTATTCACGAATGTGAGTATTTTTGGACGCATGGGCGAATGGCGGATGACTAAGGATAAGGACACGATGTGTGACAAGAGTTTCCAAGAATGCATCCGTCTTTACCCCACTTGAAACGGGCAGGTACAATAAGGCTATGAAGAGTCGGTTCGGTTATAAGCGGCAGGAAGGGGACAAAATGGAATACGATGACCGCCGGAGGTATCGTCGGCTCAAGTTATTGACAACCATTGGTCCCACTCTTTTTGTCGCAGTGGCTGAAACAGTGCGGTTTTATTATTTACGAACCATGCTGCCTCCCGCCAGTGTCAGTCTGGTCGCTATTGCGGTGACCTTGGTTGGGGCCGCGGGATTCTCATCTTATGTCTTTGATGTCATTGAAAAAATGGAAAATGAGCGCCGTACATATCAAGACGCAATGCTGGCTCTTCAGGAGCGTGAACGATTGGCGCGAGAAATGCATGATGGATTGGCACAAACCTTGGCTGTAATTAATCTCAAGGTCTATCAGGCCAAAACCTTACTTGACGGCCAACGCTTAGATGAATTGCGACGCGAATTGGACGACATCCGAGGCGCCGTAAACAAGTCATATTCGGAGGTGCGTCAGTCTTTATACGACTTGCGTGCGGGTAAGCGATTGGAGGAAGGATTTTGGACTGCCGTGAGAACCTTGGCTAAGGATTTTCAAGAGGGGGCGAAGGTTGGCGTGGAAGTAACGCCGTTGCCCAATGATTCGGTTCCCTGGAATGATATGGCCTCCGTTCAGATATTGCGGATTATACAGGAATCACTAGCCAACATCCGAAAGCATGCCGAGGCAAAACATGTACAAATTCGGGCTGCATATGTAGATGATGTCGTAGAATTAAAGGTGACGGATGATGGTAAGGGATTTGTCATGGGACCGGAACCTCTGAATCATCATTTCGGTTTGGGTATAATGCAAGAGCGAGCCGAGACTTTTGGTGGCCGAGTAGCGATACAATCGGAGCTTGGAGTGGGTACGGTAGTTACCATCACCTGTCAAATTGACGGGGATAAAGGGGGAGAAGTTGTTGGAAAAAGCAAGAATTTTGTTAGTGGATGACCATGCGTTGTTTCGATCCGGAATGGCTTCGTTATTGGCGGGAAGGCCGGATATGGAAGTGGTGGGGGAAGCAGAAACAGGTGAAGAGGCTGTGAGGCTGGCTGAAGAACTTATGCCCGATTTGATTTTGATGGATATTAATATGCCCGGTGAGGGGGGAATGGAAGCGACTCGCATTATCAAAGACCAGATGCCGTACGTAAAAATTGTGGTTTTGACCGCGAGTGATGAAAACGATCTGTTATTTGAGGCTGTGAAAGCAGGTGCCCAGGGTTATCTTCTCAAGCATCTGGATCCCGAGCACTTTTTGGAAGAACTCACGGCGCAAATTCGGGGTGAAGCCTCGATTTCCGGAGATGTGGCCTTGAAGATTATTCGGGCATTTTCCACACAAGATGTGGAACGCCAGCAAACCCAATTGACGGGAAGGGAACTGGAGGTTTTGAAACTCGTCGGTGAAGGATATTCCAATCGTGATATTGCCAGCCGATTATTCATATCTGAAAATACCGTGAAAAATCATTTACGCAACATTTTGCAGAAACTTCACTTTGAAAATCGTGTTCAGGCGGCTGCCTATGCGATTCGTCGAGGACTCGTAGATCCGCACAAAGGTTGATAGTGTTGTCTTAGGGGAGTGGTTATGAACGATAAGCGAATGAGTGTAACCGAACATCTGAGTGAATTGCGCAACCGTCTCTTTATTATTTTGGGAGCGGTTGCCGTAATCTTTTTGGTCGGTTTTTTTTATACGAGACCGGTATTACACTGGATAATCAGTCATACGCCTGTACACCATGTTATCGTGACCGGTGTTACCGAGGCATTTTTTGCTCTTATCCAATTGGACCTGGCCATGTCTTTGATTCTGGCTTCTCCCTTAATTCTTTATGAAATTGCGGCGTTTGTCTTACCGGGATTGACCGCGGTGGAACGCCGAGTGGTGGGTATCATTGCCGGACCAGGACTCCTTTTGTTTATCATCGGAATGGCTGTCGGCTATTTTGTGTTCATCCCCATTGTTTTACAGGTGATGCTTTCTTTTACCGGCAATGGCATCGAGCCAATGTGGCGTCTGGGAAGTCTCTTGAGTTTTATCATTGATTTGTCTGTTCCATTTGGAATTATTGCTGAACTACCGCTTATTTCCGGAGTCTTATCGCATCTGGGACTGATCCACCCCTCAATGTTTTCCCGCTATCGGCGTTATGCCTTGCTGTTGTCATTCTTTATTGCCGCCATTTTGGCACCACCTGACGCGCTGTCTATGACATTAATGGCGTTGCCTATCTATCTGATCTACGAGGTTTCAGCTTTGGTGGCACGTTTTACCTATAAAGCTCCGGATGCCGCCAATGATCCAACCATCACGACAGGTCCCGATGATATCGGATAAGGCGGGGGGATGCGAATGACATTATTGGAAGCAGAAATCCACAGTGTGGTGCGCATCGAACAGATTTCTCTGGCCAAAAGCCGGATTCAGGCTATTCGTCTTGGTTTGGGCCCCGGAACTATGGTTCAAGTTGTGCAGAAATTGCCGCGGGGACCGGTTGTCGTTATGCAAAAAGGAAGAAACTTAGCCATCGGATATGAACTGGCGCGCCACATCGTGGTGAATGTTATTTCTTAACTCAAAATATTTGTATGCAACAATATTTGATATCATGGTAGAATACCCTAAGAGTTATGCAGGCGATAGGGGGAGTTGTCGTGTCGTTAAACTATTTGTCTTTTGTTGTTGTGGTTGTCTTGGGAATTTTGTGGTTTCTTCTCTTGATTATGGAAAAATGGGAATTAGTAAGCTTAGGACAGCCTGCGCAACGGTTGGACAACCCCTCCCGCAGATGGCAAGGCGTTTGGCGCGACGTTTTTGGGCAGCGCCGTGTGCTTTTGGAACGGTTTTCAGGTATTATGCATGTGATGATGTTCTGGGGTTTTTTTGTCGTCTCCATACAGACGATCATTTTCTTTTTGAGAGGTCTTATCCCCGTTATTCCTAATCCTACAGGGATTTTTGGCAGCATTATTGATACCGCTTTTGATATCACTGCGGTGTTCGTGGTGGTGGCTGCTTTGATGGCAGCCTATAAGCGCTACGTCGCTAACACTCCTCGCCTGGTTCGAAATTGGGATGCTGGGTTGATTCTGTTATTGATTGCAGTAATTGTTATGGCCCAATTAAGTATAGAAGCCTTTCAACTTGCCTTAACTCCTGGCGTGGTATTCGCACCCCTAGGCAATATGCTGGGATCGTGGTTGCACCATTTCAGCTACGCCACGGATCTGGTGGGGCTGGACGTTTCAAACTGGGTCAATGCTTTGGGACTGTTGGCGTTTTTGGTTTATTTACCTTACTCCAAGCATTTTCACTTGCTGGTCGCGCCATTTAACGTGTACTTACGCAACCTGGAGAGTAAAGGCCGCCTTCCTGCCTTGGATTTTGAAGACGAAACCGTCGAAAGTTACGGAATCGGACAAGTTTCCGATTTGACATGGAAAGACTTGCTTGATGCCTATGCTTGTGTCCAATGTGGAAGATGCACGGCCGCTTGTCCTGCCAATCAGACAGGAAAGACCTTGAATCCGAAAGGGATTATTGTTTCAATTCGCCATAACCTGGAAGAGGTAGGACCGGCCCTCAAAGAAACCGCTGCATCCGGCTCTCCGCAACTGCAGGAACTGATTGATAGACCTTTGGCTGGCGGTATCATCGACCAAGAGGATTTGTGGGCTTGCACGACATGCGGAGCATGTGTGCAAGTATGTCCCGTTTTCGACGAGCATGTCGTGAAAATTGTCGGCATGCGTCGCCATTTAGTGCTGACACAAGGGGAAATGCCGCTTGAGGCGCAAACAACATTTCGCAACGTAGAAAATCAAGGAAATCCTTGGGGATTGGGAAAAGATGTCCGTCAGCACCTAGCCGAGAACTATGGCATTAAGGATGTGAGTCGCGGAGAACATGCGAAGATTTTATACTGGATGGGTTGTGCAGCCACCTATGACGATCGGGCCAGAAAGGTTGCGAATGCCACGATAAGTTTGTTGAAACAAGCAGGTGTGGACGTGGGTATTCTGGGTTCCTGGGAACAGTGTACCGGAGACCCTGCCAGGCGATTGGGCAATGAATATTTGTACCAGAGTCTGGCCACGGAGAATGTCAAGAGACTGAATGACGCCGATCCGGAACTTATTTTGACGACATGTCCTCATTGCTTTAATACGATAAAAAATGAATATCCTGATTTCGGAGGACATTATCAGGTTAAACATCATTCTGAGTTTTTGGCGGAATTGGTAGCTCAAGGGCGCCTGACTCCTGCAAAAGGGTTGAATGAAACGCTCACCTATCATGATTCCTGCTATTTGGGACGGCATAATGGGATTTATGATGCTCCCCGAGATGTCTTGCAGTCCATTCCCGGGGTCGAGCTTACCGAAATGGAACGTTCACGTGAGCGCGGTTTTTGCTGTGGTGCAGGCGGAGGCAGAATGTGGCTAGAGGAACACCAAGGACAGCGTATTAACCAGAATCGCAGTCAACAAGCGCTGGACACAGGGGCGAGCACGATTGCAACGGCTTGTCCCTTTTGCCTGACTATGCTGAAGGATGGAATTCAATCTTTGGGCCAAGAAGACCATGTGCAAATTCGGGACTTTTCTGAAGTATTGGCTGAATCGGTTTTACCAGTGATTCCCCCTTCACCCTCTGAAGTTTCACAACCAAAGGGACAATAAGGTTACACCGAGGAAGTTTCTCATCCATCGAGGATGGGCGAAATACCACAGGTTACTGATAAACAACAAAGCAGCCCAGATGAGAACATTATATTTGATTCAATCCGGTCTAAAAATCTATAGGGGCTGGAATCGGTGATTGGGATGCGGTTTCCCATCGCACACTCGTCCATGATGTGCGGTTCGATAGAGCGATTTCCCTGTCATTAGCTATTATTTGTCGATTTAACCGTGGGAAATCCGCGTTTCGTTGGCGAGACCCCTTATAGCGCAATTCTTAGCAGCATATTCAAGAACTGGGTTAAGGGAAACGGGGGTAGGAGATATAAAAGATGAAAGAGTAAATATAAAAAATTTGACAGCGGAGCTCTGGCGTTACGGGCCAGTCAGTGATCATGAAGCAAGTCCCGGTGATCCGGCTGGAGTTATCTGTGTGTGACTCCGCTGTCAACGTGGCCAGAAAGGTTTTGCAGCACTAGCTAGGAAGACCAAAGGGATTCATCCTCCTCTAACGGCCTAAGATTCGTCCAAAAGTTGTAGTAATTCCGCCGTAGGATATACCTTACACAAACCCCGCGCCTCTTCGAAATCCTTATCTTGACTCCAAATCGGCAAGTCTCGCTCTAAGGCCAGAGCTAATGTAGGGACATCATCTGGATCACGCTGGTGTAAACATGCCCACGCTGTATCCCAGGCTGGTCCATTTTTTGATGATTCTAAGGCCTCCACCGGGAGCACCCGGGATTGACCCTAGAAGTTCCTCGTTCAGTTTTTTCCGTTGGGCTAGGACAAGGGATGTATTCTTCTACCTCTGCATACGCCTGCATCGTCACATACAGTTTGGGAGCCTTAGGATGCGTCACGATACGATTAGCTGCCTTGCCGCCAATTACGATAGACAACAACGCATTGGCATCAATGACGATCTTTTCGATAGGCCTCAAAGTCTGCGAGTACCTCCTCTTCGGATACATTCGCTTGCTCCATTCGCTCCTGCAATTGGTGAGCCAGCTTATCATACATTGCCTTTTTCACAATTTCCGGCGGAAGCATGGACTCATCCCATGGCAAGAAAACGCCAGCAGGTGAAGTACGCCGCATGATGATGATGGGTTCAGACGTTCTCAAATATTGGGTTGCGTGATCGCGGAATTCCTTAACACTTACTATTTTCAAAGTGACCACTTCTGTGGTCATTATATCTCGTTTCGCTTCAAATTACTCCCTCTTATTGTCTTGTACCTGAGGTTCGTTCAGGCGGCTGCCCTGCACCAATCCCCTGCAAACAGTGCGGGAAAGGAACTGTATCTTCCGCCGGACTCGATCGTAGTCTTCGTGAGAAACAGATGGACTTGAAAAACGGAGCAATCGGAAGAAAAACAGGGATTGCAGGCTGTCCCATAACTGGAATTTAGCCCGCGTTTGTGGTGCCTCCTAAAAAACACAAAATCGCCGCTCCCGGCTGAAAATAGCGGAGAACGGCGACCCCAGTTTTATGGGAAGCTCGATAATGTTAACTCGGGGACGGTTGTCGACACATCATGCTGGCGAGAGGTGGCGGTCGGGGTTGTCCGCTTGGTACATTTTAGGATATACTGGGGTACGAACTTAAGTTGGCCATCATATTGCACTCGCTCGGTCGTGTCATCGTGTCAATTACTTTGAGGGGAGTCATTACCTACTAAATAATCTACTGTCACATCTAGTACATTGGCTAATTTCACCAATGTGTCGATAGCAGCGGGCAAGTTGAGTCCTTGTTCAAATTTGCCAATGGCCCGAGGGCTGACTCCAATTTTACAGGTCAATTGCCGCTGTGAAAGGCTTTTCGCTTCGCGCGCAGTTCGCAAACGCACCATCAAAATTGCCAGATCAAACACAGGCTTGTCTCCTTGACAGGTGAACTATCAGTTCATGTACTGATTTCATGCAGTCAGTATAACAAACCCATGGTTCATGTATTTGCACAATTGTTCCACCTCTGGGCTGGAGGTGATGTTATCCGGAGGCAAAGTCTGTCTTTCGCCTATTCTCTCGTTAAGAACTGTCCATTATCGCTACGATAGCAAATCGCGATCTCAGCAGACCATCAAACCTATTCATAATTGTTAATCTCCGAGGGACGCCTACCAACGTACCTCTCTTCCGTTCTGTGCTCTGTTGGCTTTTTCTCGTTGTCTGACTGAGGAGGTTACTTATGAAACATATATCATGGCATGCCTCATCTCCTACGATCGCGACCATTATGTCTGCACTCGCCCCCTCGAAAGAGACAAAATTTGGTTGGCGTGCCAAAAATTCTGTTTTCGTCGACTGTATATTTTTACGGAATTTTTCATTAATGAGCAGGAAAATGAATCGCCTGTGTCGAATATTAGGAATATTGGGAGGGAGATCTTGTGGATCATATGTCGATCAAGGGGATTTTGAAACCCGTTGCGGTCAGCAATACGGCCGATGAAGTATACCGTCGTTTGAGACAAGCTATCACGGACGGTGATCTTCCTCCTGGAATGCGGCTGGTGGAAAGCACATTGGCCCGCAATATGCAGGTGTCGCGAACCCCCGTTCGCGAAGCACTTCAACGGCTTTTGATTGAACAATTTGTATCGGCTGACGGATCGCGTGGTCTTATCGTGGCGCGTTTGTCCTTGGACAATGTGAAACATGCGTACACTTTGCGAGCGGTACTTGAAGGATTGGCGGCAAGACTGGCCACTGAGCACTCCCGACCTGATTTGTTAATCCGGCTCGATATGAGTCTTCGTGTTATAGAGAAAGCGTCTCAAGATGCCGACGATTTTGATGTAGCTCATTCTTTGTTCCACGATACCATTGCGGAAATGGCGAATAACCCTTACGTTATACAAACACTTAACGGGCTGGAAGCATTTCGCACTCGGATGGTGTCATTAGACTGGGTGAGCCATGAACGCGTCGCTGCATCAATACTGGAACACCGACTGATTTTTGAGGCCATTGAACAAAGAAATCCTGATTTGGCGGAAGAACGGGCCAAAAGGCATGTCTATAACACTCGGAACGGCCTTTTGCGCCGGTTAAGTGTGGATACCGATTCAAAGGCCGAAGACCATCACACATCTTAATGTTTTATCAAGAGGAGGCTTTATTTTATTATGTGGGCTAAAAAGACGCTGACCATTCTGTCCTCAGCGACAGTACTCACGACCTTAGCTGGCTGCGGCAGTACGACCGGTAGTCAAGCCAGCCCGGCTACATCCGGTAAACCGGTGGTAGGGGGGACATTACAGGTTGGCATCAATTCCGATTTTGTGACTTTGGATCCCGCGATGTCCTCGGCTTTGATAGATCGGCAACTGTACATCAATGTATTTGATCCGTTATTGAAACTTTCGCCCAAGATGAAGATTGAACCCAATCTTGTCACCCACTGGACAATTAGCAACGGCGGAAAGACTTATACTCTCTATCTCCGCCGCGGCGTCAAATTTCAGGACGGGACACCGTTTAATGCCCAAGCGGTGGTGTATAATTGGAAATGGGAAATGAACCCAGCCAATGCGTCACCGCGTTTGAGTGATTTGAAACCCGTCACCAGTATTTCAACACCGAATGCCTATGAGGTTGTTGTACACTTAAAGGCACCCTTTGCTGCCTTTCTATCTGAATTGACCGGACGTACCGGTATGATCTCGTCTCCTACAGCCATGAAAAAATACGGTAAGAATTATGATCTGCATCCGGTTGGCACCGGTCCATTCGAATTTGTTTCTTGGCAAAAAAATGCGCATTTAGTCCTAAAACGTAATCCGCACTATTGGCAAAAGGGCAAGCCGTATCTGAACAAGATTGTCTACACTCCCATTACTAATCCTCAACAGGAGTACAATGGACTGCTAACGGGGCAAGAAAATATTATTGATAGTGTGGCCTACCAAGACGTAAGCCAGCTTGCTTCCAACTCCTCCATCCATTATGCGGATATGACCGGGCTGGGATACTCGGACTTGGAACTAAACACGACAGTCGCGCCTCTCAACAATGTGCACAATCGCGAGGCGATTAATTACGCTATAAATCGCAGCGCGTTAGTCAAACTGGTCTATTTCGGTCATTCCCAACCGGCCTATCAACAAAATCCGCCCTCATCATGGGCCTATAACCCCAATTTAAAGGTTCCTTTCTCCGATACCTTGGCCAAACAACAATTGAAACTGGCGGGAAATCCCAAAGGATTTTCGTTGACACTGATTGGCGATAACAGTTCATCCACGATACAAGAGATGGAAACCATTCAAAGCGAATTGGCAAAGGTGGGTATTGCCGTGCATATCAAGCCCTTGGACTTTACCACCTTGTTAACGGATGCCATCACAGGGAACTATCAAGCCGATGTGTTGGGTTGGAGTGGACGTCCCGATCCGGATCAAAACATGTATGCCTTTGATACCACTGGCGGAAGTTTCAACGATGCCAAGTACTCAAATTCCCAGGTTAACACGTTGTTATTGAATGCACGGCAAGCCACATCGCAGACGACGAGAAAGGGACTTTATCAAAAAGCGGCCAAGATCGTTTTGAACCAGGCTCCCTACATTTTTCTGACTTACACTCCTGTGATTCAGGCATGGTCGGCCAATGTGCATGGCTACAAAGCCTACCCTGATGATCTTATGAGGTTCACGGATGTTTGGCTAAAGTAGGTGGTATTGTATGCTGAGATTCATCGTACGCAGACTCATTAATATCATTCCGGTTGCGCTCATTGTATTAGTGGTGACCTTCAGTTTGATCCATTTGACACCGGGGAATCCGGCCTACACGATCCTGGGAGATCAGGCATCTCGGCAGTCAGTGAAACTGCTGGATATTAAGATGGGGCTCAACAAACCGATTTGGGTTCAGTTCTTATCGTATTTACATCAGGTCATCACCGGCAATCTGGGTCTCTCGCTAATCGGTGGGCAATCTGTCAGTTCTATGATCGTAGCCGCGATGCCGGTAACTCTGGAACTGGCATTAATGGCAGTCTTTTTGTCGCTCCTTATTGCCTTGCCGATCGGTATCGTGGCGGCCTACCGACCCAATACGTGGGTGGATGCGCTCTCTCGCATTATCGCTCTCGTTGGGGCCGCCGTGCCCAACTTTCTGTTGGCTCTCTTATTGGTCTATATATTCGCCGTATCTTTGCGCTGGTTCCCGTCTTTGGGCTGGGTCCCCTTCGCCGCCAGCGTCGGAGGGAATTTATGGCACATCATTCTGCCCGTGGTGGTCTTGGCTCTTCCCTTGGTGGCAGTTACCTCACGCGTCATTCGGGGCGAACTGATTGAAGTCATGCATTTGACCTATATTCGTGTCGCTCGCTCCAAAGGACTGGGGGAGTGGGTTGTTGTGATGCGTCATGGTCTTAAGAACGCACTTATTCCGGCTGTGACCGTGGTCGGTTTGCAAATCGGAGCGCTATTGGGGGGCGTGGTTATTACCGAGTCCATCTTTTCACTGCCGGGAATGGGTCAATTGGTGGTCAACGCGATTTTTGAACGGAATTACCCTGTGCTCCAAGGTTCGGTACTGGTGATGGCTCTTGTGGTCATCGTCGCCAATCTGTTGGTCGATTTGTGCTATGCCTGGATTAATCCGCAAATTCGCTATAATTAAAGGAAAGGACGATGCCGATGGCTCTATTTGCGACCACAGAAGTGTCTGAAGGTACGGAACTTGCGATACCAAAGAGTCACTCTCGGGTCTGGCGCCGCTTTACCCGCAACCGTTTGGCGGTTGCGGGACTCGTAGTCATCGCAGCATTCATCGCAATGGCGGTTTTTGCTCCGATTATAGCCCCCTACGCGCCAAATGCCAGTCATTTCTCCCAGGCCTTTCAACCGCCGAGCAGTCGGCATTGGCTGGGAACAGATGATTTGGGACGCGACATTCTTTCTCGTATTATGTACGGAGCACGTGAAAGCCTGCTCTCTGCGGTATTAATAGTGGCCTTGGGGCTTGTAGTGGGCTTGCCGGTGGGGCTGGCAGCCGGATATTACGGCGGTATGGTGGATGATGTGCTTATGCGTCTGGTTGACGCGGGTCTTGCTTTTCCCGGACTCGTTTTAGCGATGGCTATGGCATGGATTTTAGGTCCGTCATTAAGCCATGCCATTATTGCCATCGGGATTGTCACAATTCCGCAATTTGCTCGTATTACCCGGGGTCAAGTGCTTGATGTCAAAGGACATCAATATGTGGAAGCTTCGCAGTGCTTAGGAGCCTCTCCCTGGCGTATTATGTTTCGTCACATTTTGGTCAATGCGGCCACCCCAATTGTTGTGGTAGCCACATTGAATATCGGTAACGCGTTATTAAGCGTTGCCAGTCTTTCATTTTTGGGCTTAGGGCCCCCTCCTCCCACACCTAATTGGGGCGCAATGTTGCAAACCGGTTCACAATATTTGACCAATGCTCCATGGATGTCGTTTTTTCCGGGAGCGGCCATCTTTCTTGCTGTGTTAGGATTTAACACTTTTGGAGATGGCATTAGGGATGTGTTTGATCCCAACCATTAACAGCCGAAAATTTTTTCGAAAAGAGGGACCTGTAGTGTTTGATATATTGTCCAATGAATTCTCCCGACAATCCCATTTTGACTATCCTTATCCTTCGAGACGCACCGTAGTTTACGGACGCCAGGGTATGGTAGCCACAACTCAACCTTTGGCTGCGCAAGCCGGGCTTCGGATATTGGAAGCCGGAGGAAATGCTATTGACGCGGCAGTGGCTACAGCAGCTGCCCTCACAGTAGTAGAACCCACATCGAACGGTTTAGGCAGTGACGCTTTTGCTATAGTCTGGTCTCAAGGCCGTTTATGGGGCTTAAATGCCAGCGGCCCCGCTCCAGGGAATATGACCGCGGACTGGATTCGCTCTCTCGGCAACCAAGAACAGATGCCCAGCTATGGTTGGGGTGCGGTGACCGTGCCGGGAGCACCGAGTGCTTGGGACGCTTTGTCCAAACGTTTCGGGTCTATGGCTCTTCCCGATGTTTTAGCTCCCGCCGTGGGGCTGGCTCGGGACGGATTTCCTGTTTCCCCGACTGTTGCCTACTTTTGGGCTCGTGCCTATGAAAGATTTGTTGAAGAACTTTCGGATCCCAAATTTCAGGAATGGTTTCGAATTTTTGCACCCAAAGGTCGTGCGCCTTATCCAGGCGAAGTGTGGGCTTCGTCCTCTCATGCTCGGACCCTTGAGGAAATTGGGCGAAGGCCCGATTCTTATTATCACGGAAACTTGGCTGAAAAAATCATGCGGTTTTCGCATGAAACCGGAGGGGTAATCTCTTTGGATGACCTTGCAACTTTTCAACCGCAATGGATTATGCCCATCTCTGTCAATTTCCACGGGTATGATGTATGGGAGTTGCCTCCCAACGGTCAGGGATTGGTCGCTCTGATGGCGCTAAAATTGTTGGCTAAACTCGATCCTCGGGCAGACGAGGAGTGGGTGCATGACCAAATTGAGGCCATCAAACTGGGATTTTCGGATGCCCAAGAGCACCTGGCCGATCCGCGATACATGAATTGGCCCGCAGAGGCATTCTTGGAGGACTCCTATCTGGATAAGAGACGACAACTCATCGGATCGCGTGCCATGATGCCGCAAGCCGGTGCCCCAAGCCCCGGAGGTACCGTTTATTTAGCCACGGCGGACCGTGAAGGGAACATGGTATCCTATATTCAAAGCAACTATGCCGGATTTGGATCGGGTTTGGTTGTTCCCGGCACGGGTATTGCCTTACAAAATCGCGGACGTTTGTTCTCGTTGCAAGAAGAGCACCCAAATTATCTTTTGCCTGGCAAGCGCCCTTATCACACCATCATTCCGGGGTTTCTTACGTATCAAGATCGACCCATTGGCCCCTTCGGCGTCATGGGGGGGTTTATGCAGCCACAAGGACATGTGCAGGTGTTGATTAACCTATTGCGTCATCACTTAAACCCACAAGCTGCTCTTGACGCACCGCGTTTCTATTGGGAATCCGGCCAACGGGTTGTCGTCGAACACAGTATGCCGGCTAAGATTGTAGAGTCGTTGCGACAACGGGGCCACGAAATCGAAGTAACCGATAAAGTGGGCCCTTTCGGTCGTGGACAAATAATTTTGCGAAATTCTGAGGGGATTCTTATGGGAGCTACCGAGCCACGTGCCGATGGTTACATTGCCGTATTCTGATTTGAGGCCGAAAATGTCTTCAGGTTTGAGCCGTGTGCTTTCTGCCATACTTCGACCGGGGTTTCCCGGCTAGTGAGACTCGTGAAAAGGAAAGGTGGGATCTTCTTTCGGGGAGGGAGATCAAGACATTCTTGGGGCACCCATTAAGCGTCTTGTTGACTTTTGTGTTACATCATCAGGCATGTCCTGGTTCTCAATCGCCTCTTTCGAGCATAGCTTGTCCCTGGGGGGATAATGCAATGTCAGCGAGGCAGATCATATTGGTCGGGAATCCCAACGTCGGTAAATCATTTGTGTTTCAACGGTTAACCGGCCGCTACGTAGAGGTTTCGAATTTTCCGGGCACGACGGTGCAGCTTTTGGAAGGGGAATACGGAGCAGACCACATTATAGACACGCCGGGAGTATATGGCTTAAGTCGGTTGAGCGACGAAGAGAAGATTACGGTAGCGGCCTTGAAAAACGCGGATCTGATCATCAATGTCATAGATGGAACGCGACTTTCCCGCGATTTGTTTTTGACGTTGCAACTCCTGGACGCTTGTCTGCCCGTTATCGTCGTTATAAACATGATAGATGAAGTCGAAAAACGTGGCTTGAGAATTGATACTGCCTTGCTTGAGGAAATTCTTAATGTCCCTGTTATAGGAATATCCGCTGCAACAGGAAAAAATCTCGGCGTGTTGCGGTCGCAGATGGACTCCAAAGTCAGGACTAGTACTCTGAAAAAGGAATGGGAAACACCGCAATCATGGCATTTAACGGGAATAGAGTCGGTTCTGTGGCATGAAGAAGATGAAGTGATCAGTCGACAAGTTGGTCATAGAACCGCTAACGGTATGCGAGAAATCCATTATGTTGATCGTCGTATCCGCGCGGACGATATGGCTTCCCAAGTCTGGCAAGAACCTGCCGAATCTGGCGGACTTCAGAAACGAGTAGACCAGTGGCTCTTGAGCCCGATTGGGGGGCTCGTCGCCGCGATTGCTGTGCTGGGGATTATTTACTACATCCTGGGCACACTTGTGGCGCGAATGACGGTAGACTGGCTTGAACAATCGATTACTCAATTTGTGTTGCCGGTAGTCGTAAAGCTCGTTTCTTTGGTCCTAGCGCCCCATAGCTGGATCTATCAACTGTTGGTCGGACCCTACGGAGTCATTTCGGCAGGGTTATTGTACATTGTTGCTCTGCTTTTGCCCTTAGTTACCGCATTTTATTTTCTCTTGGCTGTGCTGGAAGATACGGGGTACTTACCCCGATTGGCCACGTGGCTGGACAGGTGGTTTCTCCGCTTGGGATTAAACGGGCGTGCGGTGATTCCTCTTGTTCTCGGCTTTGGGTGTGTAACGATGGCTACTTTAACGACAAGAGTCTTGGAAAGCCAAAGGGAACAGACTATTGCCACAATATTGCTGGCGTGGACCGTCCCCTGTTCGGCCCAAATGGGAATTATTGTCGGATTATTGTCGGGACTGGGAGTCAAATATGCATTGGCTTATGCTTTTACTATCGTGGGATTATTTATCGGAGTGGGCACGGTTCTGGACAAGACGCTTCCCGGTCGGCCGGTCCCCCTATTGCTGGACTTGCCTCAGTTGCGCTATCCGAATGGGGCCAATGTGTTTTGGAAAACACGGGCAAAAATGTTGGAATTCCTGAGAGAGGCGTGGCCCTTGTTTGTCGTAGGGGCGGGGCTGATCGAATTAGGAGAGATGACGGGTCTACTGCCGGCGATGGATCATATGCTGGGACCATTTCTGCAATACTGGCTGGGTCTGCCTCCGGCCGCAGCGCAATCCTTCCTTCTGGGTTTTATTCGACGTGATTTCGGTGCGGCGGGATTTTACCAAATGGGATTAACGGCCCACCAGATTGTTACAGGGGCCGTCACCCTGACCCTGTTTGTGCCTTGCATAGCTTCAACCCTGGTCATTTTCAAAGAACGGGGCTGGCGGGACGGGTTTTTGATTTGGGTTGGATCTATTTGCTTGGCCCTGGTGATGGGAGGGTTTATGGCGCGTCTGGGGCCTGTTTAAGGGATGAGTCAGTGACGTGAACACGACGAAATGGTGTTGGGATAAAAAACATCATTTGAAGGGTGGATGGGAACTAAGAGAGTCATTCACATAGATTATCTCCGGGGAGGGAGTGCACAATGAGCAAGTTCTGTCCGTTTTGCCGTTTGCCGCTCTCGGGGTTATTCGGACGTTGTCCAAGGTGCGGCGCTAATTTAACGGACTTTTTGATCAGCGAATCTTGTTTTGGGTGCCGACGGTCCAATGCCTGTAGGCCTGGGCTTCGGGAGAGAAAAGGCGGTACGGCGTCGAAGAAACCATAAGGAAATCACACCTCAACAAGGAAGTTAGGGTGTTTTCATTAATATGTCTAAAAAGTCCCACTTATGAAATATATTAAACGATCCTTGAGAGGCCGATCAATATTGTGCCATCATAAAGATGCATTCAAGCCAGAAGGAAAGTGAGGCTCGGTGTCATGGATGGTCATAAGATTACCTATCAAAACGGGAAAATTAATGTTCCCTCGGATCCTATTATTCCCTTCATTGAGGGTGACGGTATAGGTCCGGATATTTGGCGCGCAACCAAGCGGGTGGTCGATGAAGCGGTTAACAAAGTCTATCAGGAGAAACGCCGCATCCACTGGGTAGAGGTATTAGCTGGAGAAAAAGCTCATGATGCGACCGGTGAATGGCTACCGCAAGGGACTTTAGATTCTTTCCGAGAATACAAGGTGGGAATTAAAGGGCCATTGACGACTCCGGTTGGTGGTGGAATTCGAAGCCTCAATGTGACCTTGCGCCAAGAATTGGATTTGTTTGCGTGTGTGCGCCCTGTGCGTTACATTCCCGGAGTGCCGTCCCCTATGGTGCACCCTGAGTTTGTGGACATGGTTATCTTTAGGGAAAATACGGAAGATGTTTACGCTGGCATTGAATGGCCCGCGAACTCCGAGGAAGCAAAAAAGATTATCGAGTTAATCAATCGCGAAACTACCAAACATATTGATTTGTCTGCGGGTATTGGCATCAAGCCGATAACTCGTTTCGGAAGTGAGCGATTGATCCGAAGCGCTATTAATTATGCAATTGAGCATAACAGGCGATCAGTCACGATGATGCATAAAGGGAATATTATGAAATTTACAGAGGGTGCATTTCGTGACTACGGGTATCAATTGGCTGAACGGGAATTTCCGGATCAAGTTATTTCTGAAACGGTGCTATGGGACAAGTACGACGGTCGTCAACCTGAAGACAAGATTGTCTTGAAGGATCGCATTGCCGATATTACGTTTCAGCAAGTGCTGCTGCGCCCTAAGGAATATGATGTGATAGCGACTCCGAATTTAAACGGAGATTATTTGTCGGATGCCTTGGCGGCTCAGGTCGGGGGAGTGGGTATGGCTCCAGGCAACAACATGTCCAATGAGATTGCCGTATTTGAAGCAACTCACGGCACGGCACCTAAATATACCAATCTCGACAAGGTGAATCCGGGTTCATTAATTTTATCCGCGATTATGATGCTTGAACATTTGGGTTGGAATGAAGCTGCTGATCAAATGACGAGAGTTTTACAAGAAACAATTCAGGCCAAGACTGTCACATACGACTTGGCCCGTCAATTGACAGGAGCAACGGAACTCAAAACCTCGGAATTCGCCGAGGCTATGATAAGACGGCTATAATGCCGTATACAGACAAAAGGGGTGACAGAAGATGTTTAAACGCAATAAGATTACTATCATCGGAGCTGGGGCTACCGGAGCCACGACTGCTCATGTCATGGCCCTCAAACAGCTGGGGGACATTATTCTTTTGGATGTAGTTCCCGATATTCCTGACGGCAAGGCTTTGGATATCTGGGAAGGGGGACCCATTGAGCGGTTTAGCTTGAACGTTGTGGGCACTACCGACTATGAATTGACACGTGATTCGGATGTGATCGTGGTAACAGCAGGTATGCCCCGAAAACCCGGAATGAGTCGCGATGATCTCTTAAAGATCAATGCCGACATTGTACGTGAGTCCGTGTCCCAAGCCAGCAAACTATCCCCTAATGCTATATTGGTCATCCTCAGCAATCCCGCTGATGTTATGGCTTATGTCGCACAAAAGGCTAGTGGTTTTCCCTATCATCGTGTGATTGGACAAGCCGGGGTATTGGATTCCGCACGGTTCCGAACTTTTCTCGCGGATGCACTGCAGGTTTCTCCCAAAGATGTGACGGCGTTCGTTATGGGAGGCCATGGAGACGATATGGTTCCTTTGGTGCGCTACTCCTCGGTGGGAGGCATTCCGGTCGAAAAATTGTTGACTCATGACACCTTGAGTGAAATCGTGCAAAGGACGCGCACAGGGGGCGGCGAGGTCCTTAACTTAATGAAGGTATCTGCGTATTATGCGCCCGCGTCGTCCCTGGCAGAAATGGTTGAGGCGATTGTGAAAGATGAACGTCGCGTCATTCCCGTGATAAGCTATCTAAACGGGGAATACGGGGAATTTGATATCTTTGTAGGTGTGCCGGCTATCGTTGGCGGCAATGGAATCGAAAAGGTCTTGGAAGTTGAATTTACAGATGAAGAAAAGGCGGCTTTTGCTAAGTCCGTGGCGTCTGTCAGAAAACCCTTGTCTTTATTAAATTATTAGGGTTGGAAGAGTGTTCGGCCCTCCGGCGTTCCCGTTCTTTTTTAGAGACGTTTGGATCAGGTTGGGTCTTCGGGGCCTTCGGTCAATTTTTCGTGGGGTGAGAAGGCCCCGTGTTTCTTTTTGCTTCTCAGAGCTCTTTCTTGTGGGCGTTGAAGTCTGATTCTTATAGGCAACAAGTTTTGGATTGAACAAAATACCTTGGGCAGTCAAGATATCAAGCTTTGGGCAGCATTTAATCGTCAGCGGTGCGAGGGAGTTAGATTGGAAGAAGGCTGCTCTGATATAAGCCGAGTTCCGGTATAATTGCGGCGAACGGGATCGGATTCGCGCCGGAGGGGCAAATTATAGTCGCTGCATCATGAGCCTATTGTGTGCCAGCTTATTGAAGGGGAAAAAATCCGAGCGCAGAGATTGTTCTGTTTATGTAACGGGAACCTGGGTTTGAAGATTAGAGACTACCGGAAGGAGACGATGCGGATGAAGCAATATGAATACATGGCCAAGGCCGTTTTGGCCGATCACGGCATTCCCATAGCGCCAGGCCGGCTAGTTGATTCGCCCGAGAGTGCAGCTCAAGCTGTCAGGGATTTAGGCCCTGTGGCTTTAAAGGCTCAGGTGTTGGTAGGAGGACGGGGAAAGGCCGGAGGGATTCGATTTGCCGCGACTCCCGAGGCCGGTGCTACAGTGGCCGGGGATATGCTTGGAATGATGTTAAAAGGCTATCGGGTCGAAAAATTGTATGCCGAACAGAAATTATCTATCGAAAAAGAGCTCTATGTCTCTGTGACCACGGACCGTAACACGAAAAGTCCTTTGGTTATGGCGTCGGCGTCCGGCGGCGTCGAAATCGAAGAAGTGCCGGATGAGAAAATTGTCAAGCACCATGTGGATCCGGTTGTGGGGGTTCTGCCGTATTTTGGCCGCGAAATGGCACAGGCTCTCGGATTGGGGCAAACTCTCTTCAAAGAATTCTCCGATTTGGTGGTACGGCTATATCAGATTTATCGCGACCAAGACGCGGAATTGGTGGAAATTAATCCTTTGGCAGTGGTCGATGGGCATCTCGTGGCTGCCGATGCCCGATTAAATATTGATGACAGTGCTTTGTACCGTCATTCGGAGTTGCCTCGGGTGGAAGAAGGCTCGGAGCTGGAACAACGCGTCCAGGAAATTGGCTTAGCCTATGTGGAATTGGAGGGAGATATCGCTATTATGGCCAATGGCGCCGGTATGGCTATGGCGACAATCGATGCGATTGAATATTTTGGGGGGAAGCCTGCCAACTTTTTGGACGCGGGCGGCGGCGCGTCCGTGGAACCCACAGCGGAAGCTTTAGGGGTTTTGGTATCGATGAATCCCAAAGCTATTCTGGTTAACATTTTTGGTGGTATTACGCGCTGTGATGATGTGGCCAAAGCCATTGTGCAAGTAAAGAATACGCGCGGTATTTCGGTTCCCTTAGTGGTGCGGCTCGTAGGCACCAATGAACAGGAAGGCGTGGAATTGTTGAATCGTGAAGGCATCCAAGCCTATTCTGTGATGGCCGATGCGGCTGAACAGGCTGTGCACATGGCAAAGGGGGCTCGATAATGGCTATTTTGCTGACACATCAAGACCGGGTCATCGTTCAAGGAATAACAGGCAATCAAGGCCGCTTTCATACCCGGCAAATGCTGAGTTATGGAACTGCGGTTGTGGGAGGAGTCTCTCCGACTAAAGGAGGAACGGCTGTTGAAGGTGTTCCGGTATTCGACACCGTCAAAGAGGCGGTCGAAACGACTCAGGCTACTGCATCAATCGTTTTCGTCCCGGCCCCTTTTGCCAAAGACGCGGCCTTTGAGGCGATGGAAAACGGCATTCAGTTAGTCGTGATGATTCCCGAGCATATTCCTGTCCAAGATTCCATTGACATTGTCAACCGGGCGCAGGCGCTGAATGTAACAATCATTGGTCCTAATACCTTTGGAATCATTTCTCCGCAAGAACACACCAAGATGGGCATAATGCCCAATCACATTTATAAACCAGGCCCGGTAGGCGTTGTTGCGCGTTCCGGTACGTTAAGCTATGAAATTGCCTTTAGCTTAACGGAAAGCGGTTTGGGACAAACGACTGTTATCGGCATGGGGGGAGACCCCGTCGTGGGGCAAACGTTTGTTACGGTATTGGAGCACTTTCGACGGGATCCGGAAACCCGGTGTGTCGTTATGGTTGGCGAAATCGGCGGTAGTGCAGAGGAAGAGGCCGCGCAATATTTGTCGACACTGGGAAAACCGGTTGTGGCATATCTGGCCGGACGTGCTGCCCCCCCCGGAAAACGCATGGGACATGCGGGTGCCATTATTGAGCGCGGTAAGGGCACTCTGGATAGCAAAGAACAGGCCCTGAAATCGCATGGAGCTCAAGTGGTTACAATGCCTTGGCAAGTTCCCCAGGCTGTGCGTGAGGCATTATCCCAATAAATTTGGTTGTCGATTGGGAGAATTTATGATGAGTGGCCCTGTTTTCTCCGGGCCACTTTGTTTTGAATAAGAGCCCAAATGTCAGTCCAGTCTTCCTCGGATAACGCTGATATGGCTTCTTGCCATTGTTGACGATTTATGCCTCCATAAGATAAGGATTCTTCATGCAGGGTGTTGTTCAGATATCCGGCATGAGCCATGAGTTGCTCGTAAGAGATGTCTAAAGCCTGCGCCAACCGCCGCAAGACGGCGGGGCTTGGGGGGTTTCTCAATCCGCGCTCAATTCGGGATAAATACGACGAACTGGTTGCAGTTCGCTGGGCGAGAACAACGAGCGACAGGCGCTTTGCCTGACGCTGTTGACGGAGAAATTGACCAAATTGCAATACCTTGCGCCTCCCAGAACAAATGGTAAGATTTCTGTCATAATCCTATCGAATCTGTTGCCTACAGGCAACTTCTGCGTTGATAATTGCCAAAAGAGCAAATATCGGCTATTATTTTGCCAAAAAGGTAATGAGGGATTTGTTTGGCCACTCTGGAAGTTAACGTTGGGGTAATAAGACGGTTTATGGAGCAACATGGTTGGTCGGAACGAGAATTAGCCCTGCACATGGATTTAGCCTATTCGTACGTGAATCGGGTCTTGGGCGGTAAAAGGAGACCCGGAGCTAAGTTTGTTGCCGGGACTTTATTGATCGGTCTCAATATTGAAGAAGTGTTTACTATAGAAAAATAAATGGTCAATGATGCTAACCATGAAATGCCCCGATCATAAATTTTATCCTGTAGACGGTATCATGAAATTGTACTTTTATTCAGAAACAAGACCGGCGAGAGATCTGTTGAACAATGTCATGTTATTATAAGGACAACAGAGTGACCGGCACATAACAATTGCCTAAGGCGGTCACCCTAAAATGAAGAGGTGGCGTTATGTTATTTCAGGTCGTCGGCATCAATCACAAGACGGCATCCCTCAAGATTCGAACACAGGTGGGATTAACGCCGAGCTTAGTCGTCCAGGCCTACCAACGAGTGAACGAGCTCAATGGTCAACAGGGTATCGTAATATTGTCTACTTGTAACCGTAGTGAAATTTATGTCGCGGGAAATGTTGGTTATTCTGCCATTGTGGATTGGTGGGGACGGATCGCGGGTGTTGCACGTAGAGAATTTTCCGATGGTCTGTTTTGGTACTCCGATACCAAAGCTTTTGAACATTTATTTCAGGTGACATCAGGACTGGACTCGATGATTCTCGGAGAAACCCAAATTTTGGGTCAGGTCAAGGCTGCTTATGAACTATCACAAGAATGGAGTGCAACGGGATCACTTCACCGATTGTTTCTGACGGCTTTGAGAGTCGGAAAGCGTGCTCATAGCGAGACCCATATTAGTCATAACGCGTTATCCATGGGATATGCAGTGGTTGAATTAGGCCGCAAGGTTTTTGGCGACTTGTCGCGCACGCAAGCCGTGGTTATAGGCGCAGGGGAAATGGGAACATTGGTGGCACGGCACTTGGCGTCTGCTAACGTCGGCCATCTAATTATTGTCAACCGCACCAGCGCGCGCGCGCAATTATTGGCTGAGTCGCTTCACGGCTCCCATGCGTCATTGGATCAATTGCCCCAAGTGATGCCATCGGCTGATATTGTTGTGGCGGCAACGCATGCGCCTCATTTACTGGTGACAAAGCAATTTATGAAAAGGGCAATTAAGGGAAAAACGGAGCATTTGCGTTTTCTCTTTGATTTATCGGTTCCCAGGAATTTCGATCCCGAAATTGTTCGATTGGGTAGCGGCATTTTCTTGTATGATATTGATGATGTGCACGACGTTGTCAGCGCTAATTTACATCAACGGCAAAAAGAGGCGGCCAAAGTGGAGAATATCATTCAAGAAGAAATTGTATCACTGAGAAAAGATTTGGCGGTGTCAGAAGTTGGACCGGTGATTCGGCAACTAAGGGAAAAGGCCGAAACAATTCGTCAAAAGGAACTCGACAAAGCGTTAAATCGTCTGTCGCATTTGTCGGCGGCCGATAAACAGGTCGTGGCCGAAACTACGCGATTAATTTTGAATAAATTTCTCAATGACGCGATGGTGGGTATGCGGGCCTGGGCCAGCGACAAGGATAAAGAACAATACATTCAAGCCGTACGAGAGCTGTTCCAATTGGACGAAGTTAAAGGGTGTGTCAATACATCCACTGCGGCGCAGGTCGTGCAATCCGAGCAGTGAACTGAGGCCATGGTGGGAGCATTACTGATTGCATTAACTTTTCTTGGATATTTTTCGGCTTCCATTGGGTATGTAGCTGCTCTATACGAGAATCGATGGCGAAAATGGGGCCTATTGAGTAGCGTTCTGGGACTTTCTGCCCAAAGTGTCTGGTTGATTCAAAAGACGGTGATGCTTGGGTCTTTTCCTGACGAGACGCTATATGATTGGATAGCCACGTTTACCTGGTTGTCGGTCATTATTTTTTTGACCATCCAGCTTCTGCGCCCGGCGTTGCCGTTGGGCGGGTTTCTTATGCCGATTACAACGATGATTTGGTTAGGCAGTCAGGCTTTATCCCGGCGCCTTGTGGTTCCGCCTCATCTCCACGGAGAACTGTTAAAAATTCACATTAGCGCAGCCGTTTTTGCATATGTAGCTTTTTTATTGGCTACTGTCTTTAGTATCATGTATACAGAAAAAGAACGTGAATTGAAGAGAAAGCGGGTTCGACTGTTTTATTATGAGTTGCCTTCATTAGAAATCATGGACACCATGAGCACCCGTTTGATTGTGGCTGGACTGACTTTTTACAGTGTCACCTTGGTAAGCGGAATGCTTTGGGCTAAGCACATATTCAACGCCTACTGGTCATGGTCCGCTCAGGAAACTTGGAGCGCATTAGTATGGCTGGTTTACGCGGTTTATCTGGTTCTACGTATCCGCGGTTGGCGAGGCCATAAGGCGGCAGTCTATTCAATGTCGGCATTTTTGTTGGTTATCGTCGACTTGTTTGTTGTTGGGGCATTTTTTCATGGATTTCATTTTTACAATGTGTAAATGGGCCGGGAGGAGTAGCCACGGAACACAAGCAAAACACTATTAAAATCGGCACCAGGTCCAGTGAATTGGCCCAGGTGCAAGCTCAAGCCGTCAGCGATCTATTGCGGACCCGCGGCATTGATAACGAATTGATTCTGTTTGAAACCCAAGGTGACAAGATTCTTGATCGTGCCCTGGACGTCATTGGCGATAAGGGGCTATTTACGACCGAATTGGAGCGTGCCTTAGGAGACGGGACTATTGACATTGCCGTTCATTCATTGAAAGATTTGCCTACCACATTGGCACCTCATCTCATGATCGGCGCCTATGTTTTGCCGGAAGACCCACGCGATGTGTTAATTGCCAAAAAGGGCATAACGTGGGACACGTTGCCACAAAATGCTTGCGTGGCGACGTCAAGTCTTCGGCGCAGGGCATTTCTTAAGATGCTGCGGTCGGATCTGGAAATTGTTCCTGTGCGCGGAAATCTCCGGACTCGGCTGAGGAAATGGGAAGAAAACGAGTGGGATGCTCTTGTTTTGGCGGCTGCGGGAGTACATAGATTAGGCTGGCAACACCTCATTTCCAGCTATCTTGATCCATGGCTTTGTGTGCCGAGTCCGGGTCAAGGCGTTCTTGCTGCGCAAATACGTGATGATCGCGAGTCTCTGAAGATTTTGCTGGCGCAGTTTAATGACCGTCGAGCGGCGGTTGCGGCCATGGCGGGGCGTAGTGTCTTGGCTGAATTGGGGGGAGGATGTCAGATACCTTTTGGGACGTACACCGAGTGGATTAATCAAGAACAGATTCGTATACGAGCTCAGGTTGCCGATGTGAACGGACGGCAAGTTATTACCCGTGATATTGAGGGACTGGGAGACGATTTTGTTGCTCTGGGCCGAAAATTGGCTCAAGAGTTGATTTCTTGGGGGGCATTACGGTTGTTATGAGGTGAGGGTGGTCAGATGCCGTCAAGTATCT
Source organism: Bacillota bacterium (assembly GCA_021821465.1). Lineage (GTDB taxonomy): Bacteria > Bacillota > Sulfobacillia > Sulfobacillales > Sulfobacillaceae > Sulfobacillus. The sequence goes on along the minus strand of JAKACM010000010.1, from coordinate 16,715 downwards.
ATTTTATTGGAACGGGGCCTGGTATGCGGCCCGAATGGTTAATCAAGGAAGCATGGGATATCTTGAATCGAGCGGACAAGGTTCTCATTGTGGACGATGCCTGGATGCCTGAGGCGATTTGGCCTTGGGCAGTACAAAAAGAATATGTTTCAAGCGAAGAAGTGCTAGCTCATTTGACAAATCTGACTTCTTCGGAACGAAATATTGCCGTTATGCTAGCTGAGTCACCGTCTTATCATCCCCACATGGGCATGTGGGTCACTTGGGCCATTGATCATAACGTCATGGGAACCATTGTCCCCGGACTTTGGGATGCGATGACGGCTTTAGACACAAACGGGTTCTGTGTGCGTGAAGCCTTGGAGGTCGTGAGTCACACAAAAGGGCCGGTGGTGCGGATTTTGGAAGGGAACGGAGCACATATCCCGACACAGATATATCATTTGTTGCCGTCTGGCACCTGGCATTTGGATGATGGCAACAACAGCATGCAAGCCATGCCTGTGCTGACCATAAAAACCCGAGAGGATTTACCTCATTTTTGGTCGGCTCATTTGCCTTTGCAGACTCGAAAAATTCTTTTGTTGCATGCAGGGAATGCCACAATGAAGGCCGGGTTCCGTTTGCAGGAATTGGGGGCAAGGGTTTTTATGGCTCCGGCCAGTGAAATCACGGATTCCCCGGATGAAGCATATGTCGAGCAAACATTGAGCCATATAGAACGGTACGACTGGGTTATATTTACCAGTCAGGAAGCCATAGGACGGTTCTTTCTGAGCTTAAAACGCCTGTACATAGATATTCGCCGAATGCGTGCCCAAATTGCCGTCGTTGGTCCTCAAACTGCCGCCGCGCTTCAAGATTACGGATTGTTTCCCACGCTCATGCCGAGGCGGCAACTTTCCCAAGAAGGCCTTGCTCAGGCACTGTCATCCTATGCGCTTTTGGGGACAAGTATTTTAATGCCTCAGGGAAATCTCAATCGAAGCTATCTTCAAGACTACCTGACCCAGCACGGCGCCTTGATTACCCCTCTGACCTTGTATCAAAACCAAGCCGTCCCAATTTCCCCCCGGATTGCGGATATGATTGAGCGCCATATGATTGATGCGATTTTTTATACGGCTTCATCATCCCTGGAGCATCTGCTTGTGCAGCATCCTCATTTGCTTGAGAGTCTGCAAAGAATTCCGGCGATAAGTATCGGCCCTTTGACAAGCCGCACCTTGCAACATTACGGAATTCCGGTTACGGGCCAGCCGGATCACCCGTCTTTGGAGGCTATGATAAGCTGGCTAATTGACTACTATAGCAAGGAGTGACAAACCATGTTTCCTGTCCAACGTCCCCGCCGCTTGCGACAAACAGAAACCCTTCGAACTTTAGTTCGTGAGAGCCGTATTTCCACCGATCAGCTTATTTATCCGATATTTGTCCGACCGGGGCAAGGAGTCAAAGAACCGATCAGTTCTATGCCGGGGATTTTTCAATGGTCTGTGGATACTTTAACTGACCATTTGACAGAGGTCTTCTCGTTGGGTGTCCACAGTTTTCTTTTTTTCGGTATCCCTTCTCACAAGGATTCGCAGGGATCGGAAGCCTACAGTCCCGACGGTATTGTTCAAGTTGCCCTCGAAGCCGTAAAGGAGCGATTACCTAAGGCTGTACTTATTGCCGATTTATGTTTGTGCGAATATACCGATCACGGACATTGTGGAATTTTGCGCGACAATGATGTGGATAATGATATGACTATTGAGTTATTGGCGCGAACAGCGGTCGTGCAAGCTAGAGCGGGCGCTACTGTCGTGGCCCCCTCAGATATGATGGACGGCCGCGTCAAGCACATTCGGCAAGCTCTGGATCAATCCGGATTGACACAGGTGCCGATCATGTCTTATGCCGCAAAATATGCTTCAGGGTTTTATGGACCGTTTCGGGATGCCGCAGAAAATGCGCCGACATTTGGCGATCGCAGAGCCTATCAGATGGATCCCGCCAATCGCTACGAGGCGATAAAGGAGGTGCTTCTCGACCTCGAAGAGGGTGCCGATATGTTGATCGTAAAACCGGCGATGCCGTATTTGGATATATTAGCGGAGGTCAAAAAATCTGTGAATGTACCGGTTGCTGCATATCAAGTTTCTGGCGAATATTCTATGATAAAGGCGGCGGCTCAACGAGGATGGGTCGAAGAGGAGCGAGTTGTGGAAGAATCATTAATCGGGATTAGACGAGCGGGTGCTGATATGATCATCACCTACTTTGCTCCCGAATATGCCAGGTGGCATTCGGGGAAATAGGTCAAATCAGTTGGCCTCGGGTACAATGGGTTGAGAGAAAGAGGTTTATTTGAGCTTGGAATGATTTTCTTTAGAACCCGAGATGGGAAGGGGAGGTCTTCGTGGATGACGTTACGCGGGGCGTTAGGCCCAAACGAGTGCGAAATGAAGCCGTCTTTCTGTATGATATGAATGTCGACGATGTCTTTCAAACCTTGGGATATATCGTCCTTGACTCGTCTCTTGGCCTTATTGACCCGGGAATCGGAAGTGTAAGGATCAACGACAGAGGAGCCCCATCTTCAACTAAGCCTCCTGTACATTGATGGTTTCACGAGACTCTTTGGCCACGCGTACGTCCGCGTGGCCATTGTTTAGGAGCGTAGATGGTGAACGGAAACAATCTTGATAAACGGAGAAAATTGCCCGCCGTGCAAACCATTTGGCGGTCTCTTCCGAATTCTTTGCCTGTTGCGGCTTTCTGGATAAGTCGCGCTATTGATCGAGTCTTGAATCGGATGCGAGAACAGGCAAAAATGGGTGTGGAGCCACCCGACCTAGACAAAGTGTGTGTCGAAATTTTGGAAGAGGCTCAAAGAGAAGCCAGATCTCATTTGCGTCCAGTCTTGAATGCTACAGGTGTCATGATTCACACGAATTTGGGACGATCCCCCTTGCCCGGGGAAATCATGGATGCCGTGAAAGACGTCGCGATGGGTTATTCGACACTGGAATATGATTTGGAACGGGGCCAAAGAGGCTCGCGACATGATCATGTCGCGCATGTACTGGCACAATTAGTCGAGGCAGAAGCCGCTATGGTGGTCAACAATAATGCGGCGGCCGTGTTACTGGCCTTATCAGCTTTAGCCCGTCAAAAAGAAGTGATTGTCTCCCGCGGCGAATTGGTCGAGATAGGAGGATCTTTTCGCATTCCGGAGGTGATGGCTCTGTCCGGGGCTTGCTTGCGGGAAGTCGGGGCAACCAATAAAACTCACGCTCGGGATTATGTATCGGCCATTACTGAGAATACAGGGCTGCTATTAAAAGTTCATCAATCGAACTTCCGGGTGATCGGTTTTACCACCGCGGTTACGACAAGTGAACTCGTAGAAGTGGGACATCGCTATGGTATTCCTGTAATGGAAGATTTAGGCAGTGGAGTGATTAATTCCTTGGACATTGACCATGTGTCGGAACCGAGTGTTAAAGAAGTCATCAAGGCTGGAGTCGACCTTGTTACTTTTAGCGGGGATAAACTCTTGGGAGGACCTCAGGCGGGCATCGTTGCAGGGAAAAGAGACATTATTGAGCAATTGAAGAAGTATCCGCTGGCTCGTGCTATTCGTGTGGATAAAATGACTTTAACGGCCCTGGAACAGACAATTCGGTGGTATTTGGAAGATCGGGCGTCAGAGTTGCCTTTATGGCAAATGATGAATCAAACCGCCGATCAACTTTCGCAACGGGCCAGGTTGTTTGTGGAGGCATTGGCATCGCGAGTGCCTTCGTCCGTGGTGATTGACAGGCAAAAAGACTATTCGCAAATTGGAGGAGGGTCCATGCCCGGTACTCGCATTCCGACTACAGTAATTCGTCTAATTCCCAGTCGAACTGATGAAGTGCGGGTCTTGGATGAAAGTTTGCGACGAGGCAACCCTCCCGTTATTGCCCGAATTAGTCACGGAGCGGTAATTTTTGATTTGCGCACTATTTTCCCTAGTCAAGAATCTCTCTTGCTTGATACTATAGTGATGGCTCTTCACCAACTTGAAGGGAGAGACTAGAACAGAACGTTCCCTGATCAGAAAGGAGAAGACGGACATGAAGGTCTTAGTGTTGATGAAGCAAGTGCCGGATACGGAAACGCGGATTAAAATCCGGCCGGATTCTCAAAGGATAGTGGAAGACGGAATCAAATGGGTGATCAATCCCTATGATGAATTTGCCGTAGAGGAAGCATTGCGCATAAGAGAGAAATTTGGCGGAGAGGTTGTTATTGTTTCCTTGGGACCCAAGAGAGTGGAGGAAGCAGTGCGTCAGTCCTTGGCTATGGGTGCGGATAGAGCTGTCGTAATCGAGAGTGAAGAAATACCGGAATTGCATCTCGTCGTGCAGGCCTTAGCCAAAATTGTGGAAGACGAAGGGTTTGACTTGATTCTTACGGGAAAACAAGCGGTCGACGATGATTCAGCCCAGGTCGGTCCGATGCTTGCGGCGCGTTTAGGACTTCCGCATGCGAGTATTGTGATCAAAATGGATATTGATGAGGATCAAAAAAAGTTGCGTGTGGAACGGGAACTGGAAGGGGCTACTGAAGTGGTTGAACTGCCGTTTCCGGCTGTGCTTACCGCTCAGCGAGGATTAAACGAACCGCGCTACCCGACCTTGCCGAATATCATGAAAGCCAAGAAAAAAGAAGTGAAACGAATTGCTTTGGATTCATTGACTTTAGATGGATCTCAACGAGTTCGGCTGATTCAGTTAACCCCTCCGCCCGAAAGACCTGAACCGACCGTGTTAACCGGAGATCCGGTGGAGACGGCTAAGAAGCTGGCCCAGTTATTACACGAACAGGCCAAGGTTATTTGAAAACGACGAGGAGGATGAATCATGTCTCAAGGTGTGCTCGTGATCTTTGATCAAAATCAGGGCCAGGTTCGGCATGTGGTACCGGAAATGTTGACTGTCGCCCGCCAAATCGGCGTTGGCAGCGTGACCGCGCTGACATTCGGAACCGGCGCTTCCAAAACCCTGGATACTCTCGGCGAATATGGAGCAGATCAGGCTATATTCTGGGAACAGGAACCATTCACTCGTTATAGTTCGGATGGCTTCGCCGATGCGATAGTGGAATTGGTCCCAAAAATCGATCCGTCCATTATTTTGTTTCCGGCGACCGCATGGGGTAAGGATCTTTCCCCCCGGATTGCTGAACTATTAGGAGCGGGGTTGGCTACCGACTGCTTGTCATTGCGGCGAGAAGCCGATCAGCAAGTGATCGCGACTCGGCCAGTATATGCCGGCAAAGCGTTGGCCGATGTGGTCATTGAAACCCCTTTGCAAATATTTTCCTTGCGTCCCAATATTAATAGAGCGGTGCCTCATTCCGTAAACCCCCAGGTCCTTGAGTTGAACCCTCATATTGCAGAGACTTCGTTTCGCTCGGTGGTTGTCGAATTAAGACAAGCCCAAAGTGATGTTAAGGAAGTCACCGAAGCCGATATCGTCGTATCTGGAGGTCGCGGGTTGAAAGCTTCCGAAAATTTTGCGCTACTGGATCAACTAGCCGCGGTTCTCGGGGCGGCCGTCGGTTCGTCGAGACCTGTTGCGGATGATGGTTGGGTGCCTCATTCCTATCATATTGGTCAAACAGGGAAAGTGGTCAGTCCGACTGTCTATTTTGCTGTGGGAATATCCGGGGCGATACAACATTTAGCCGGCATTTCGGGGTCGAAATACATTGTTGCTATCAATAATGATGCGGAGGCTCCAATTTTTAAAGTGGCGAATTATGGGGTAGTTGGTGACTTATTTCAAGTCATTCCGGCTCTGACCGAAGAAATTCGAAAGATCAAGGCCGATAGTTGATATTTCTCGTTCATTAATGCGACGGGACGGGCATAGGGATATGGATAAGCGTGATAAGGAGGCATATCCCGATGAGGCGTCCCGTTTCCTTGGTCTTGCTGCTCTCTTTCGTAGTGGCACAGTTGTACGTGTCCAAAATTCCCCCGACTCATCAAGTGCAAACAAGCAGTTGGCTGGCTTTAAGTCGGCATCCCGGCGGATTGGTGCGCCGTAACGACAAATATTACCTGGTGACGGGACACGCGGCCATGCTTTTAGAGTCAACGGGTATTAGCATCAACAGTCGCGAACGAGGGTTAACCTGGGTTGAGGTACCCGAACCCTCTGGGGCCGGAGTGTGGCAGATGGCGCTTACCCAGGGTAATATACCCTTGCTGGGAATCGGCGCACCGGTTTATCCTGCGCCGAACGCGAGCAGTGCCATGTGGATCGACCCAGGCACCCATCAATTGTATTATTCGCAGCCTCCTTTGTCCGCCGTGCACCGTGTAAACGCGGCCTTACGAAAAGTCAAAAAAGTGGTATGGGCGCAAGATGCCGAAAGCGCCGCGATTTTGGGCCAAGGTCCACAAGGATGGGGAATTTATCTCTGGACTCGCACCGGTCACATTTATCCTGCTCTGATTTCTTCGCTCCAAGAAATAAGCAACTTTGGCATTATGCGCAACCAAATTGTGACTGCGGCACGGAAAAACGGACAACTCTTTGTGCAAGGACGAGGGAGAGTGCGGTTGCCCTCTATGCAACAACTGCGTGTTTCTTCCCATTATTTGTCCGCGCTCGGACGTAGTTCATCCCAAGCATTTTTTTGGAACCAGGGTAAAGTTCACCGTTATCCTGTTTCCTCTCAGTTAAAATGGATGGGTGTTCCTCGTTTTGCCCAGGGCGGAACAGTGTCTGCCACTCTTGCTCAAAACTTGCACGGAACGTGGGATCTTCTCCTCTACGGTAATCGGCAGTCCCTTGACGTTCGTATGCCGTTTTCTCATGTCAGTGACTATCATTTGTTGGGCTTTATGGGTCAACATTGGGTTTTGGTGACCATCCCAGACGGAAGTCATCGCGGAACTTATGCCTGGTGGGTTAACACTCCATAAACTGTTTGGATGTTTCTTCGATGGACTTAAGACTTAATCCCTTCATTGCGTAAACTAAAAAAAGCGAGTATAATAAAACCCGCATCTTTAAGAAGGGCGGATAGCTCAGCGGTAGAGCACCTGCTTTACACGCAGGGGGTCACAGGTTCGAAACCTGTTCCGCCCACCATAATGAACTCACGGAGGCGTGGTGTAGTTGGCCTAACACGCATGCCTGTCACGCATGAGATCACGGGTTCGAATCCCGTCGCCTCCGCCATAAAATCGCCGTGGTAGCTCAGTCGGTAGAGCAGAGGACTGAAAATCCTCGTGTCGGCGGTTCGATTCCGTCCTGCGGCACCACTTTGACGCTGAATCGCCGCTTCGATTGTGGTTTATTTTGTTTTATAGTGGCAAAGAGTTCGGTGAAAGAGAATTTTTGTTCGTTGACAAGTGTAGAGGTTTCAAGGATAATTAGTAACGTTGATTTGCATTTCGCGGAGGCGTGGTGTAGTTGGCCCAACACGCATGCCTGTCACGCATGAGACCACGGGTTCGAATCCCGTCGCCTCCGCCATAAAATCGCCGCGGTAGCTCAGTCGGTAGAGCAGAGGACTGAAAATCCTCGTGTCGGCGGTTCGATTCCGCCCTGCGGCACCATTTCTCGGTAAGGCAATAGTTTGTGGGCTAAGGCACCGCATGAGTAAGCGGTGATTTTTCATATTTGCGCTAATTACTCTGGAACGCGAGTGTGGAATTCGAAGGGAACAACCGCAAAGTCGAGATACTACTTCAGGAAAAACACGACGATGTCGGCGGTTCTTCCGCGATTGTTCTTTTTCTTATGGTGGTGCTATTGGATCTATTATGTCACCTTACAGTGCAAATACTAACCGAACGGGAAATTGTTTCGGTGTCGTGACCTCGCTCACAGGTTTAGCCCATCTGATTGCAGATTCAAAATTGGATGAGATGCTCACACGGGGAAAATGGCACTCGCCGTGTGAGTCATGCAAAGGTGGAGCCGTCTAAGAATACACTTCTGCAGATCATCGACCTGGGGACCTGGGGATGCGAGTAGATTGTTAAGGGACGTCAGGATGGTTTTCCCATAACTTATGACTGCATCGTTACAGAAAGATGGAAACCTTTAACAACCATGAATTTTGGTCGAAGGGTTTCGGAGCAATATCTGGAGGCCATCACCATCACGGCAAATCTGTTCGAATTGATAAATTTCTCGTCATGTCATTTAATAGCATCATGATTTGAATGTGAGAATATCATCACTACGAAATCATGTCGACTGACTATGGGTAGCCATAACTATCCAAATGGAGGACGGGATCTTTTTGGGTAATGTAAGAAAAGGGAAGCAGTGAACAGTTACGATCGGTCGATGAAAGTTCAAGCTCTCACATATGGTCATGAGTGTTGCGGAGGACGAACATGCAATTGGTGATTACGGGGCGGATTAATCCGCAGGTGATAAAGAAAATACACGAAGAACATTCGGAATTGGATGTGAGGTTTTGGAACCAACCCGGTTCGATTTCCCGCAGACAATTTCTGGATTGGGTTACCGATGCGGATGCGATGATCACAATGTTGACCGAAACGGTAGACCAAGAAGTATTGGATAGAGCGCCCCATCTTAGGATTGTGAGTAATATGGCAGTGGGTTATGACAATTTCGATCTCACCGCGCTTAAGGCCAGAAAGGTCTTGGCGACGAACACGCCGGATGTTCTGAGTGAAGCGACCGCAGAATTGACGATAGCTTTGATGCTAATGGTCATGAGGCGTCTTGGTATAGCGGAAGATGCCTTACGCCATAATCAGTGGAGAGGTTGGGAACCTGACGGATTTTTGGGATCCGAGTGCGTGGGAAAAACTTTAGGGTTGGTGGGATTTGGGCGAATTGCCCAGGCGGTGCTGCCACGGGCGTTAGCATTGGGTATGCGTGCGGGAATCTTTACCCGGCGCCGGATGATGACATTGCCGGACGGTGTGAGCCAGCTATCTTGGGATGAACTGTTAGGCGAATCGGATGTCATTTCACTCCATGTGCCCTTAAACTCCGATACTTTTCATCTAATGGATGAGAAAGCCTTCTCGAAAATGTGCCCGACTGCCGTATTAGTTAACACCGCACGTGGTGCGGTGGTGGATGAAACGGCCTTGATTGCGGCTTTGAAAACGGGAAAGTTGGCGGGTGCAGGACTGGATGTTTTTGAAAAGGAACCCTTGTCTGCTGCCTCAGAGTTGCGGATGTTGCCTCAAGTCACGTTATTGCCGCATGTAGGATCGGCTACGATTGAAACCAGGTCCGCAATGGCCGCAAGAGCTTGGAGGAATATTGCTTCTTATCTTGAAGGGAGCAGACCTTCCGATCTCCTTATTCCGGAATTGTGGCCGAAGGGCTCTCAATAGAGTATGATAGTGGCAAAATTCGGGACCTCCGTGACCCAGGGAAGCGACATTTCACGTAGGAGTCTGAAAGATTGGGAAAGGCAGGGAGAAATTTTGGGTTTGCTGGATGGGAAAATAGCTGTGGTCTCCGGGATTGCCAACAAAAGAAGTATTGCCTGGGGCATTGCTCGCGCATTGTTACGTGAAGGGGCAAGTTTGATTGTCACCTATCAAAATGATCGATTTAAAGAAAATTTGGACAAGTTATTGACTGATGTTGACGTGCCGGTAAAATCGTTATTATTGGATGTGAGCAATGATGGGTTGATGACCGAATTTGTGAACCAACTGGAGGTAATCGCCCCCAAGGGTGTTGATATTCTTGTGCATTCTATAGCCTATGCCGATCGTAATGATTTGGAAGGCCGCTTTCTGGAGACGAGCAGAGAAGGCTTTTCAATGGCTTTGACAGTGAGTGCTTACTCCTTAACGGAACTGACGAGAGCTGTATACCCTTCCATGAAGAAGGCGGGGGGCGGAAGTATTATTGCGATGACTTATCAAGGTTCGACTCGAGTGATGCCAAATTATAACGTCATGGGAGTCGCCAAGGCAGCCTTGGAATCTTCGATTCGCTACTTGGCGTTTGACTTGGGCAAAGAACATATTCGTGTGAATGCTATTTCGGCAGGGCCTGTCAAAACGTTGGCTGCAGCCGGCGTCAAGGGTATTTCGCAGGCTTTGCACGGTACGGTGGAAGGAGCGCCGATACCTGAAAACATCTCAACGGATGATCTGGGGAATGCTGCGGTATTTTTATCATCGGACTGGTCGCGTTATATTACCGGCCATATTTTGTTTGTAGATAGCGGTACCCATATTATGGGCTGAATGGTTCTTAAGGAGGGTTCGTACGTTTATGAAAACGATAAAAGCATTAGGTGTTGTGGGTGCAGGTACAATGGGTTCCGGGATTGCTCAATTAGCAGCGCAGAATAACATACAGGTTTTGCTTTACGATAATCAACCAGGAGCCGTTCAATCGGCTGTTGCGAAAATTCAAGAACGACTGACGCGGGCTGTGGACCGAGGGCAGATGCCACGAGGTGCTTTAGAGCAAACCCTAAATAACATCATTGAAAAAAGCTCCTTGGAGAGCTTTAAGGATGCTGAAGCGGTGATTGAGGCTGTGGTTGAAGTGATGGACATAAAAAAGGCGGTTTTTCGTCAATTGAGCGAAATTGTTGCGCCATCCGCTATTCTGGCTACGAATACGTCATCATTCTCCATAACGGAACTGGCCGGTGTTACTCCTCGACCTAAGTTGGTGGTTGGTATGCACTTCTTTAATCCTGCTCCTATCATGAAATTGGTAGAAATAGTGCGGGGAGAAGATACTGCTGATGAAACTGTCGAATCAGCTCAGCACTTGGCTTCTCAAATGAACAAGGAAACAGTTGTAGTGCAAAAGGATACACCCGGTTTTATCGTGAACCGTATTTTGATGCCTTTGTTTATCGAAGCCATGCGGATCCTGGAAGAAGGAGTGGCAAGTCCCGAAGATATCGATAAAGCGGTTAAGCTGGGGCTTAATCATCCGATGGGACCGCTTACGCTGGCGGATTTTACGGGACTGGATGTGGATCTGGAAGTCATGGATTATCTCTACGATGAGTTTCGCGATGATCGCTTTGCGGCTCCACAGGTATTGCGTCGTTTGGTTCGTGCGGGACATCTGGGAAAAAAGGCTCATCGCGGTTTTTATCACTACCCATCCTAATAGGCTTGCAATATAAATTCGGCCTTGCTATAATTACTAAGCACAATGCGGAAGTAGCTCAGTGGTAGAGCATTGCCTTGCCAAGGCAAGGGTCGCGGGTTCAAATCCCGTCTTCCGCTCCATTTTTGCCTTGCCGATGAGGCGACGTAGCCAAGTGGTAAGGCAGGGGTCTGCAAAACCCCTATACCCCGGTTCGAATCCGGGCGTCGCCTCCAAAAATAGGGGTGGTTAGCTCAGTTGGTTAGAGCGCTCGCTTGACATGCGAGAGGTTCACAGGTTCGAGTCCTGTACCGCCCACCATAAATTTGAAGCCTCGCAAGCGATTGCGGGTTTTTTATTGCCCACACACGACTAGCACAATGCCTTCCATCCCCACTTCCATCCCCACGAACGGAGATAACGCCAGATACCATCTGCGACGATACGACACAAATGGCCCGTTAAAGGGCCTAGCCGAAAGAACAAAAGCCTTGTCAGTTTTCTTTCGCCCAGACTTCTGCCGCTGCGATTAGCCCTCGACGGGCTGAGCCTGGTAAACGCGGCCAGAGCGCCATCAAGCGCTCCCAGTCCGCATCAGGGGCGGGTAGGGGTTGTTCAATGACTGGTAGAGACTGTACGGCGGCGACGATTGGGCCGAGAACCTGCTTTGTGAAAAAACTCACCGATCGTTCTGGTTTCTCTTCCCGTGGTACGTCGGATCGGAAATACATCACAACGTATGCCATTTCATCGGCGTAACCTCCCCACCGGGCAGCCCGAAATATTAGCCAGAGGAGCAGGGCCAGGGCATCGGAAGTGATACCCATGTCGTTTTGAAGGTCAGCAGGGAGTCGGTCGGCAGCAGGAAATCTTAGGGCCGTGGCGCAGGATCCCGTCCACTGGGAGCGGATGGCAGGTTCGGTAACTGTTTCCGCCGACAGCAAAGATGACACAATCCAATCCGAAAAAGGGTCTCCGGCGAAGGCGTTGAACTCCTGATTTGGGCGGGTTAGCGCCACCAGATCCACAGAAAAGGCTCCCACCGGCATGACCGGCACTCCGCATGTTCTGAGCCAATTTTGCACCACCTTGGGACTCGGATTCCGCTGACCGTGCTCAATCCGGGCAAGATAACTCCGATCTAAATGCACTGCGACTGACAGCTGATCTTGAGTCATCCCATGGCCTAATCGAAAAATTCTTAAAAGCGGGCCGGTCAATGTCATGAGTATTCTCCTTCCTTGTTCAAAGAAATCTAGCACCATTTTAAGGCACGTGTCACCCGTTGACAAGAGTGGCCCCAGGATTTATACTAACAGGAACCGAGAGACACGTGTCAAAAATAACAGGGAGGTGAAAAAATTGGAACGGCGATTCGTAACGATCAACGAAGCCGCCATCGTTCTCGGGGTGAGTAAACAATCGCTGTATCGAGCGATAAATCGGGGAGAAATTCCCGCAGTACACATCGGGGCGGCAATGAGAATCTCAATAACGTGGCTAAAGGATTTGGAACAGCGAGCGCAAGTAACGCAATAAGTTGACAATGGGCCGATTTGGATGGGGGATGCTGCGCAGTACGGGGAGTGGTTGAAAATCATGGAGAACCGGCAGCATCCCAAGGCCCCCGGTTAAAAACTTTGGTTAGAAAACTTCGGATAGAAAGGAGCGTGATTCATCAAAAAAATATAAGCTCCCCAGGGAGGATTCAAGCAAGATGGAACACGATGAAAAAAACACCCCCGTTGAGACGGGAGTGCAAGACGAACCGAACAGTTTCACTAAAGATATTATCGCTGAATTCGAACAAAAAAGCAAGAATGACGACTTGGACGGAACAGGCGACCGCGAAGACGCTCCGGCGATAGATTGGGACACGGCATTAACCCCAGCTCTGGCTGATCCGAGCATTCTCTTTACACCGGACCTTATCACTCAGGCCGCGGCGGCGTTTAGGAATCCCATCGAATGGGCCCGGCTGCTTCAGTGGATCGCCAATCACAAGCTTCTCGGGTTTGATAAACGTCGCTGGCAAAAAGAAGTGCGAAAAGCTGCCGGTAATTTGACGGTGATTCAAGGTCAAGGCGCAAATGGCGGAAATAACGCGCTGAATTCGACAAACAAACCCACAGTTGGGGCGGTTTGGCCGGATGCGCCTGTACCCACCCTGCCTTTGCTTCCCGGTTGGGTTTATCAGGCCGATGGCATCGGCGTCGAAACTGACACCGGATATGTCCCGATAGCTGACCCGTCTTTCGTGCAGGAATGGCTTCGCGACATTCACGACGGCACCGTGAATCTCACCATCGCGCATCGGGTCAGGGGGAGGTGGGACACTGTGATTGTGCCCGCTGCGACCCTGCTTAAAACGGATAAAATGGCCGACCTGGCAAACAGTGGGATTGGGATTTTAGAGCCGGGCGCGATGGGACGCTTTTTAAATCAGCACTACCAGATTATACGCAAAACCGTCTCGCCAATAAATGGTACGAAACTTAGCGGCGTACAACTGGTGAATGGTCAGCGGGTAGCCGTGTTTCCCGCTGGGGTCTGGAATCCGTCAGGGCAACCAGCGCAAGTGGCGAGGCTTACGGAAGACTCCGGAGTCAGTTTCATTCGTGTCAAGCCGCAAAAAGCAGGCGACTTCACTAATGCGCACACGGTGATCGACCATATTGCGCGAATAGCTCATCCACGCAAGATACGGCTGGTGGCCGGATGGATGGCGGCAGCACTTTGGGCCGACCAAATCCGTGAGGTGTTTGATGGCAGATTTCCGGTGGGTAATGTGTATGGTATTCATGAGACGGGTAAAACGACCATCTTAAAGCGTCTGCTTTCGTCCATGATTGGCGGCGATGAAGTGGGCACAGCACGGGATACACGATTTCGCCTTACCAGGCAAATGGCGGCAGCGACCACGATCCCACTCGTGCTGGATGAATTTCGCCTGAATGAAATCTCTACAAATCAGTTAGGCTCGCTTTATGACCTGCTCCGAAGAAATTATGATGGCAGTGTCGATGGACGGGGACAAGCTGACCAAACGATTCGCACGTACCGTCTCTCGGCTCCTACCCTAGTGAGTGGAGAAAGTCGTATCACGGATACGGCCCTCATGGACCGTATCACCGCGGTCAATTTGAGCCCAGAAGAAGGAAAACGATGGCCCGGTGGCACCGAACATCTGCGTTGGCTGGAAGAGCACGTGACCGAAAACCAGCAATGCGCCGGATGGCTGCTCCAAAAGCGTCTTGACAGCCCAATGACGAATGAACAACTCCGAGTGGGTGTGCAATCCCTAGAGTTCGCCCTGAAACGCCTTCCCGAATCGCAAACGTGGCCTGAACGGGCCTTGTGGGGACTCGCGGTAGTGTGGTTCGGACTGCAATGGCTCAAAGCCATCCACATGCCTATTGGGGAACTAACCACGCAAGAATGGTCGGATACGCTCACCGAGGGGCAGAAAGCGCGCCAACAAGCCAGTCCGGTCGACCGGTTCATCCGATTCCTCGAAGAGGCGGCGGGTAACGGAGGCAAATGGCGGAATCAAGCCGTGCCGATGGCCGTATTGGAACACACAGGAGAATTACGGGTTGGAGTGTCAGCGAGCAACACGGGATTCAGTCTTTGGTCGAAGGAATTAGGTTTGTCGAACCTCGGTCAGGAGAACCTGGAAGATGAACTGTCACGAAGTGAACTCGTGTCGGACGCAGACAAACTGAAAGCTACCTTGCGGTTGGGTCCTCCGGTAAACGCGACAGTGTATGCTTATTCACTGAACGTGCACAAAATTCAGGAACGGTATGGAATTCCCGCCGATTACTGGAACGAAGTGCTAAGGCCCAAGTCACCAGCCTATGAGTAGCACAGTCATCTCAGCCACAAGCTCCCTGCTCACTACAGGGAGCTTTTTTTATAACCGGCAGAGAAGGAGGATGTTAACAATGTTAAAACGAGTTAACATGACGAAACCCTGACGGCATCAGGATTTGAGGGTTATGTTAACAGATCGGGGCCAAGACACACAAGAGGGATACAATGAATTTTTTATTTGCGCAAGCCCCACTGAACGCCTATTCCGCGTAAATAAAAAACCTATTTCACGTAGTGTATCATTTTTCCCAAAAAGTTAACATGAGCCGTCAAAGCCTTACAGAGACAGGGATAGAGGTATGTTAAAACGAGTTAACATTTTTAACGTTTTAAAGAGAGGACTTAAAGCCTCCCTTAAAGGGAAGAAGATCGTGGCGACGGATAATCTCTCGATCGCGGAATGTTCTTATCCCCTTTTGGCACTCCATGCCCTACTGATAATGGCTAGCCGTCACGACTTATAGTTCCCCCGTCCTTTGATATGCCGAACACTCACCAATTTTGTCTGACCCTCTGAACACACCCCCGTCCGTGTCCAAAACTTTGTATAATGAAAATTATGACGGTGTCGGTAAAAATGTTCCGTCTCTGACGGGGAGCTAAGGAGTTTGACGCATTCGTGACGATTTATGATCTCTTAGAGGACTATCGCCGGACATCTTTCACGACCCGGGACCAGGGCACCCAATTTGAACGGCTCATTCAAGCCTTCTTGCAAACCGATCCCCTCTACCGCGAGAAATTTTCCCGGGTCTGGCTGTGGCCAGATTGGCCGGGGCGCCAGAATCGCCCGGATACGGGCATTGACCTGGTCGCCGAACAAGCCGATACCGAGGATGTGTGGGCCATCCAATGCAAATTCTGGGATCATCGGATCGCCAAAGAAGACCTGGATTCGTTTTTCACCGCCTCGGGCAAACGGCCCTTTACACAACGCCTCATTGTCGCCACCGCGGAATTGAGCCAGCATGCCCAAGAAGCGTTCGAAGACCAATGGACCCATGTTCATACCCTCACTCTGGACGACTTGGACCGCAGCGCGATTGACTGGAGTGCATTCTCCTGGCGGGATCCGGCCCGACTCCAGCGTCGGCAGCCGAAAACACCCCGGCCGCATCAAGACCGAGCCATTGCCGCCGTCTTGGAAGGATTCCAAACGGCGGACCGCGGGCAGTTGATTATGGCCTGTGGCACCGGCAAAACTCTCACCGGCCTCCACATTGCCGAAGCGCTGGTGCCGCCAGAAGGGGGCACCGTGTTGGTGCTGACCCCCTCTATTGCCTTAGTTTCCCAAACCCTGCGGGAATGGACCGCCGAAGCCCACCGCACTCTGCATGCCTATGCGGTGTGTTCGGATACCCATGTGGGGCAGCATGATGAAGATTTGCGCCCCAGTGATTTGGCGTTTCCGGCGACCACGGACCCGAAACGGCTCAGTACCGCCATTCACCGGAGCCGGACTCGGGATGCTCTCACGGTCATTTTCTCCACCTATCAGTCGATTGCGGTGATCAGTCAGGCCCAACACGACTACGGCTTGCCCGCATTCGATGTGGTCATTAGCGACGAAGCCCACCGCACGGTGGGATCCTCTGTGCGACCGGCAGGTCGCAGTTCTTGTTAGTGAAAGTCTAACCCGTGCCAGTTTCCTCGTTCAAGTGCGGTAGGCAATAATGGCAGGGTGTCCCGAGTAATCGGGAATCTGATGGGCCTGAGCCA
>JAKACM010000087.1 GCA_021821465.1 Bacillota bacterium | reverse complement strand
ATGAAAATGCGTGTCTCTATCGCCCGCGCCTTAGTCTCCCGTCCCCAAATTCTATTGATGGATGAACCTTTCGGAGCTTTAGATGAGATCACCCGGCAAAATCTCCATCAAGAATTATTAGCACTCTGGCAGCACATTCAGATGACGGTCATCTTTGTTACCCATAACGTTTTCGAAGCAGTCTATCTGTCTACCCGCATCGTAGTCATGGGTAGTAACCCGGGGCGCATCGTCAAGACTTTGAATAATCCGATTCCGTTTCCACGGACTGACATTATCCGGAGCAGCGAAGAATATATGCGGCTGGTAGCCCAGGTAACTGGGGTGTTAAAAGGAGGACCGGCATGAACATGTCGGAAGGTGTTATGCATCGGCTTGCAAGCCGTGGCAAGACCATCACTCCACCAGCCATTGTCTTTATCTTGTTCTTGAGTGCATGGCAAGGGGCCTGCCAACTCTTTCACATACCCAGTTATCTATTACCCACTCCCTTGCAAGTGTGGCAGGCAGGGTGGGTCAATAGAATTCAACTCTTTCAAGCCATGGGAATAACCTTTGAAAGCGCATTACTGGGATATCTTTTGAGTATAGCGGTCGGCATCTTAGCGGCATTGATTATGTCACAGTCCAAACTTCTAGAACGCAGCTTATACCCTTATGCTGTCTTACTCCAAACGATTCCTATCGTGGCTATCGCTCCCTTAATTGTCATTTGGGTCGGAGCCGGGACCAAGGCGATTGTCTTCATCTCGTTTTTAATTGCTCTATTTCCTATTCTCTCCAATACCAACTTCGGGTTAGTGTCGACTGATCACAATTTGGTTGACCTTATGCGTTTATATCACGCCTCCCGTTGGACGACAGCTTGGAAAGTCCGCTTCCCCTATGCCTTGCCTAATATCATAGCGGGCATGAAAATCTCATCCGGATTAGCCGTCATTGGAGCCATCGTGGGTCAATTCATTGCCGGGATTGGCGGTGGCAAAGGTGGCCTGGGATATGTCCTCATCAGCACAGCGCAACAGCTTCAAATGTCATACTTATTTGCCGCAGCTTTAGCCAGTTGCGTATTGGGCGTTTTGGCTTTCATTTTAGTGAGCGTCTTCTCGGGAGTAGTCATCGGTCGTTGGCACGAGTCCGCACAGGTTCATGAATAAAAATTCAGGAGGTATGACTTTGATTGGTACCACATTATCCCAGAGATCTGTCATAGTTGCAGGATTGTTAAGTCTAACGGCCGGCTTGGCCGGATGTGGAGGAGGCACGAGTCAGAGTGCGTCAGCGTCTTCCTCCAACACACTGACTTTTGTTTCCCAAATTATGAACTGGTATGCCGAACCGGAAATGGGTGGGCAGTACAATGCACAAATTAAAGGGTATTACAAAAATCTCGGGCTCAGTATGACGACCCACCAAGGATCTCCTCAAGAGTCACCCGTCGAACTCGTGGCATCGGGTAAAGATACATTCGGTATGGCTGGCGCGGATTCGATTCTTCTGGCCCGACAACAGGGCATTCCGGTAGTAGCGCTTTTCGCGGTATTTCAGACAGATCCGCAAATTCTCATCTGGCATAAAGGATCGGGCATCCATGGATTTCACGATTTAAGCGGACATCCTGTGTATGTTTCAGCGGGATCTGATTATTGGACCTATATCACAAAGAAATATCATCTGACCAATATTCAGCAACGTGCCTACAATGGTACACTAACCAGCTTCATCCATGATCCTAGGGCGGTCATTCAAGGATATATCATGTCAGAGCCTTTTACCCTTAAACAGTCACATGTATCGGTAAATTATGAGTTAACGGCCAACTCCGGTTTTAATCCATATCAAAACGTGATGTTTACTACGGAAACAGAAATTAAGAACCATCCCAAGGTAGTGGCAGCGTTTGTCAAAGCCTCTCTTAAGGGATGGCACAATTACTTTCAAAATCCTAAACCCGCGAATAGCTTCATGAAAACTAAAAACCCTACACAGACCCCTGCATCGATGATCTATGCCGTCAACAATGAAAAGTCTTTGATATTAGGTGGAGCAGCCCGTCAATACGGCCTGGGATACATGTCGACCAAGCGTTGGCAGCTACTCGACCAGCAAATGATTCACCTGGGCATGTTAAAGCCCGGGTTTTCTGAGAAAGGTGCCTTTACAAATTCATTTCTTCCTTAATACATGGCAAAGGCGGAACAATCTTTGAACCAAAAATGTTTTGCTGGCATCCGTGTGGACTATGATGTGTCGTGTGAGATGCGAGACAAGACTGTGTTATTGCATTGAGGCAGGCCGGGCTATTCGCCTTGAACTGACTGGTAGTGCCTTTCCGTTATATCGTCGCCACGCTAATGGAATAACGGAAAACGAAATCCCTTGGGCAGGTGATTCCATGCTCAAGATAGCGACAGTAGCTGTCTTTTATTCAGCCGACAAACCTGCGACACTTGTCCTTCCAATACGGGCAGATTCTAAAAAATAAGAAGGAAACCATGATGATACTCTATAGAACGCATATTCTTGGCCGTACAGGACTTTTTACCGTTCGCATTGACGCCCAGGGCACCATTGCCGACGTTGAACCTTTTCGGGGTCTAGTGCCCAGTCATGCCCTCAGCGCATGGAAATCACATGCCCAAGAACCCGAACATTGGGATCTCGAAAAAGGTTTGCTACTTCCCGGGATGGTGGATGCACATACCCATTTAGACAAAGCGTTAACCTTACCATTTACGACTAATACCTCAGGTACACTGGAAGAGGCTATAAGTCGCTTCAAGGAATATCAGCCCAAATTGACCGAAGAAGATGTTTTGACCCGAGCAGTCATGGTTGCCCAACAAGCCTCCCGTTATGGAACGACGACACTGCGAACCCACCTCAATTCAGCGTACCCGGACCCGAATGCCTTAAAAGTTGTGTTAAACGGGATGCAAGAAGCGCAACGAATATTGCGCCGCCAGATGGATCTCCAATTAGTGCTGATGTGTCCCACCATAGAAGATGATCAATGGGCGAGTGCCGTTCTTCCGGCGATGGCTCCTTATTTGGCCGCCATCGGAGGGGCGCCTGCCCTTGCGCGCGATCCCAACCGCAATCTAACCTGGATTTTGGATTGGGCGGAGCGTCTGAATTTGGCTGTTGACTTGCATATTGACGAGACGCTGGATCCCCTGTCTCAAACATTGAATACTTTGGCCGAACAGGTACCTGCTCGCGGGATGCAAGGGTTGGCCATAGCCGGACACTGCGTCTCTTTAGGTGCCATGTCTCTTCTCGAGGCCAGTGCAATTGCGGACAAGGTGGCTCAAGCCAATATTGGTGTTATTACATTACCCCAAACCAATTTGTATCTTCAGGGCCGCGAAGACGAAACGAGTCCCAGAAGAGGATTAACCCGTATTTCCTTGCTCAACGAAGCGGGGGTACAAGTGGCGAGCGCGTCGGATAATATCCAGGACGCATTTCACCCCTTCGGAAACGGTGACTTGTTACTGGTGGCGTTGATAACGGCATATGGATCCCATTTTGGTGAATCGTCCGCAGACACCTTATTGAAAATGGTATCTGAGATTCCGGGAAAGATGATTGTCAATACCAATTATGGAATTCATGCCGGGCAACCTGCGGATTTGGTAGCATTGGAGTGTCCTACGGCTTTGTCAGGTTTGCAGACTCTCTTGGCGGGTAGGCGTGTGTGGAAGAGGGGAAGATTGGTCAACACGACACTTTTGGCTGAAACTCCCCTCGGTACCACCTACTCACAATGAGGGTCGACCAGATGCACACGGGAGGCAACATAATGCTTCAAGTTAGTCGAGTTGCCTTATGCATTGTTTCACGTTTAGCGAAGCAAGATCATCGGAACCTGGATCAAATCGCCGTTCATTCGCGCTTGTCTCTGAGTTGTTGCCGTCGGCCCTGTTTATCTTTCTTTTGTCGCTGACATCTTAAGCCCTCCAATGTCGAATTCACCGAACTTGTCGGAGGGAGCCGGAACACGCACGTGAATTTTGCGAGCGATGGTCAGACAGACTGCTCATAGCCCAGCTCGACTTGCACCACCTGCTCAGCGGCCATTCCCGCCGATGAACCTGAATGGGGTGCACTCCGTGTCTCAAAACTGAGAGTCCGTCGGTCACGACCCATGGAGTCAACGGCAGAACCGGTGGATTTTCACTGCGCGGCTCCACAAGTCTTCGACAGCTCGTCGCGCATCAGAGGCTTTGGGCCATTGTGCCGGGGACAGGGATACGCGATAGGTGAAGACAGTGGTTTCTTGCATCGCGCCTCTCTCCATCATTCGCCAAGACATCGAACAACACTAACTCCGCCTTTGGATAAATAAGTGAGTGCAACCCGGATGTTCGTTGTCCGCTGTCGATTCTCCGTCAACCAACAACCCTGGGCGGCATGATTCGTCACGGTTGGATGCGCATGGCTGCCCCGGATGTCAGTAATCTTAGACCTTTCATTTGGTGTAACCCACTACATTATGGTTCCGGGTTTCTGGTTTTGGGGTTTGGGCATGGTATGACTGCGATAGATATAGACAAGTCCTAGGGCTCCGAAAGCCACCCCGCTTGACAAGATAAACGAAAGGGGGTGAGCGACTTGGAACAACGCTGTGGCCAAAATCGGGCCAATGATGCGGGCCAAGCTGTCAAAAGATGCCATTAGACCGGTAGTCAGACCTTTAGCCGCTGGACTTTGCCGTGTGATCAATGATTGCAGTGTGGGTCGAAGCACTGCATTCCCGGTAACAAACAGGGTGAGATACGCCGTCGCAGTCCAGAAATTGCGGGACAGAAGAATCAAAATCAGTCCCGTTCCCGAGACCACCAGTCCGAGTATCAGCGCCAGCATTTCGCGTTCTCGGGTCACATAGCGTCGTACCAAGATGCCTTGAACCATGACACCTATGACTCCGGATATGAGCAGCATGGTGCCAATATTCTGCGGTGTAGCCCCGATTTTGGCACTCTCAAAGTACTGGAGTGTTCCCTCGAGCGATGTAACCGTAAATTGTCCCACAAATCCCACAAGAAACAGATATTTTACGGGTCCTTTAAATGCCGTCCGCCGGGACGGCCGGGGGGCTGGGGAGGACGCAAGCGTTTTCTGGGAGGGTAATCGCCACCAGCCCCATATGGCATTGGCGAGGGCGACACCGCCCGCACACAAGAAGGGGATTCTAAGTCCTAACGGAGCCAGCATTCCGCCTATGGCCGGTCCAATGATAAATCCCATCCCCATAGCCATGCCTGCCATTGCCATTCCGGAGGTACGATTCTCCTCGTTCGTTACGTCGGCGACATAGGCCAACGCCGCTGACGTAACCGCACCGGAAAATGCCCCGGCCAGAATCCGCGTTAAATACATCAACCATATGACGTGAATCACAAGCCCGAAAAGGATGAAGCTCAGCGAAAATCCAAGCAGTCCGGTGATCAGCACGGGTTTCCGACCGATGCGATCGGAAAGGTGACCCCACCAAGGAGACAGTACAAGGCCCATCACAGAATAAACGGCTAGCATAAGTCCCAGATTAACGGGCGACGCCTGTGCTCGCTCAATGACGACCGGTAGCACCGGAATGATCAAGCCAAAGCCGGTGAAGACCGTCATTAATATCGCAAGAATGACGCTTAGGCGTCTCCAAAGTGTCATCGTTGTGCTCCTTCGAACCCCGGTGAATACTGTGACAGGGAAGTTTGACAGGCCAAAACATGCATGAGACGATAAACTATCGATAGGTTATATCTTAAATGATCGATATCGAATAGTCAAACTCGACTATAATAAGGTTGAGGTGCTGATTATGAAAGACCGGAAATTATTATTGCTAGGGTTGCTGTTATCCCAAAGTTTCTACGGCTATCAAATCAACGATGTGATTCTTAACAATCTATCCGGTTTTGTGGAAACCAAACGGTCGACGGTTTATTCTACCCTCGACAGTCTCTGCGCCAGCGGGCACGTTGATATGAGTGTGGAACAGGTCGGAAACCGTCCCCCTCGCAAGGTTTATACTGTGACTGACAAGGGTCGGCGATTATTTGACAAGCTGTTGCACGAGTTATTGGTAAAGATCGATGGGTTTTCTATGCCTTTTGATACCGCGTTATTATTTCTCGATACGTTCCCTCGAGATCAATGGGAAGCATGGTTACGGCAGCGCCAACAGGCGCTGGAACAGGCCATTCAAATCTTTCAAACCACGCCTTCTCATGCCTTTAGCCACAGTATCCGGCTGGGACTGTCACATCGTCTTCATATGATGGAAGCGGAGCGGCATTGGTTGGGAGAACAAATCCACGCCCTGGAAGCCCATCTCGAACCGGATTCTCCCTCGGATGCGAGCGAGTACCCGCCAAAGAACTCGTAAGAGGATCCGCGACAACATTTTGACGACACACCGCCTCGCGTTCACCGCAGTGCTGGATTTCGGGTTTTTAGCAGAGTTGTCTGACAGAGATTCGAAGACCCTGTGTTTCATTGCCTTGCCGATAGATGTTGAGGGCCGATATTATCCGCTCTATCTCTCTGCATAGCTTTGGAACAGTCAATGACTTTAGCTTTTCAATGACACGGAATCTTCCCTCTTAGTCCCCCTATCGCCCCATAACTATCAGTAGGATGATTCGGCCGGAAAATGCCGATAGGGTAACGGCGTTTGGGATTATGTTGACCGGGTGGACATTTCACTGCGAACCGGCCTATGAGCCAAACTGCTTGGGTAAAGAGGTATGTCTTTTGCCGTAATAACCGGATGATCCTAAGCCCCGATTATCCCAAATCATCTCATCTTTCGGTCCCTCTAATCCCAAGTTCCGTTGGGGCCCGCCCGTCAATGGGAGCAGCAGTGCCGGCAATGGACCCAACTTCTCTTCACACTTCGGCCAGGCTTGAAGAATCTAAGGAGGCCCGATCCATCGTCTGAGCCGGATCTGAGAGCTCTATCATGACAACCGCATTGTGATCACAAAGTCTTCCCTACGAATGTTTCACGATATGTCGCGGCAATTCTTGGCAGGTAATTGGGCCCAACGGGGTCGTTATCCCTCTGGGATCTGTCGTCACGAACTGGCAATGGTCTCGGACAGGGAGTTTGTCAGGCAAAGCACTCTGAAGAGCAACACTTTGTGGTCCAATGTACCAATCATCAATAACCCAAATCCCAAGTCCACCGTGTTATTCGACATGCCGTTATTGTTCAAGCTGAATCTTTGAATTAGGCTCGGTCACTATTTGGTGGATGGTACCCGATATTTGCGAACAGGTGAGGGATTGGTTATCCTTGTATATGCCGAAAGATTTAAGACAATGAGGCACTGTTAAACGAGACTGTCGGATTTGCCAACTCGGAGCCTCCTTATTCTATGCTATTCAGTAATCGTATTTTTAAAAAGACACTTCTTAAGGCGCTATCGGCCGTTATTCGTCGTACCATCCATGGAGGAATGATTATATGCCGAAAGATACTGCATCCTACTGGAATACACTAAGTTCAGAAAATCGGGATCGCTGGACATGGGTCATGGGACTGGAGGGAATGGTAGAGGAGTTGACCTTGAGTGTCGATCCCCTTACCAAAGAGTATACGCGGTTGACACGGTTTCTTCCCGGGGCGGATACGGCGTCCTTCCCAGGAAAGTCCCATCCCTATCCGGAAGAGGTTTTTATTGTCAGTGGCCGACTGTACGATCATGCCTTTGATATGTGGCTAGAAGCGGGGCATTATGCTAGCCGTCCGCCGGGCGAACATCATGGCCCCTTTCATACTGATGTTGGTTGCGTGGTGTTGGAAGTGTCGTTCCCCAATCGCCTGTAATGATCGTTAAAACCTGAAAACAACCTATCGGGACGGCAATGAGAAATCAAATATACTGCCGACGGATAACGATTACCGGATCCATTGCCATTGACTCGACTCCGAGACGCCGATCATGATGGGATATTGAGAAACCGTTGAATTCCGATACTCGAATGACGGTGGTGGAGCGGCCGCCTCAAGACATCCCGCAATCCATGAATGACCTGCGAGATTCTAAAGATGCCCCTATTTTACGGGTCGCACGATTTTATCATGCCGATTATCTCGCAACCGGAGATAAGAATCTTTAGTCTAAGCTCAAACCGAGTCTGGACTTCGCCCTCGTCAGGACCAAAGACGCCATTTCATTCATCAAAGGTATTCCTTAAGGGATGGCGTGACGGGGCGGGACGAATTTTCGCATGGGGTATTGTTAGCGATGCTACATAATGGATGATTCATGCGTCAGTACTGCACATGCTATGTTTCTTGTCTTCGTCATACAAATGTCATACAATTAAGATGAAGGAGGATGAGGACATATGGGAAAACCCACCATTGTGAGCATTCGTTTAGATTCAGCAGCTGAGGAACTGTTGAAACGTTGTCGTGCGAGTGGGCGTTTTGCCACAACGACTGAGATTATGACGATGGGCTTGCGTTTGTTGGCGCGCGAATTGAGACAAGAATCCATACGCCGTGAGATTGCTCAAGTGGGTGTAGATGCATCGGATCGCACTTTTGCCCTCGTGGATCTTGACGATTGGCAGCGGGCGTTAGAGCGAGCAGACCAGGGTGACTTATAACGACACAGCCATTGTCGCAGGGGCTGTGTATCGTATTGCCTTTCATGGGAAGGGCTATGAGTTAACTGGTCCCCATTATGGAGTCGTGGTATCTGACGGAGCGTTCAATGATTTGTCCACGGTTGTCGTGATTCCTTTTTCCAGTGGTGCCCGCCGATATTCGTGGCGAGTGCCTGTGATGATTCGTGGTACGGAGAGTGTGGCCATGATTGATCAAATCCGAGTCGTAGACAAAACATTGCTGCGTGAGAAAATAGGTATTCTGCCAGAACACGCCTTGACGGCTATTCGAAAGGAACTGGCCGAATTTTTAGGACTTACGGGTCTTCCGTTGTTTTAACGTGCCAAAAATCTTTCGTTCGGCCTACCAGGTGTGGATTTCTTGTGTGACCAACCCAATCTCATCGTATACAGACTGCGTCGAGGGCATACACATCCGGGAGATCCGGCTGTCGAATACCCAAACACCGTGCAATAATAACATTCACGATTGGGGTTGTGGATGGATTACGTAGTTGCACTCTCCGTGAGGTAATCCGCTCAAACTTTTGGTGCAATTGCTCTTCAATATCGTTTGTGTACGTTGTGGCATGCCACGCCACGCCAATACGACTAGTTCCTTATGCCGACTAGGAATTAAAATTTTCCGGCACCGCTATAGCACTTTAATTCGACTTCGAATAGTTCAGGCTCTTTCGTGATGTTTCGTTTGGGGTTCACAGCTTGTTGAACGAGTTCTTCTATTCACCAAGCTGAACAACTACATGGTGCGATGGTAACGGATTGGCTTTCAGTGCGGGGCTAACCATGCATGCCGAGCTCCCGTGAGATCCAGGAATCTAAGTCAGTGACATTTCAGCAGCATGGGTAGTGGCCACACGCCGGTAAGAAAATTATCACAAAACCCCAAACGAGCTATAGTATGATGTATGAGGAGGTGTTATCTTTCATGGAAACCAGGCGTAACGATACTGCCGGCGTGATCGCAGCGCCGCCCTTAATCTACGGCGGTGGTATGGTTTTAGGCATGGTAATCGAGTGGATAATACCTATCCCTGTTTATGTATCCCAAGAATTACTTTTTAGAATGCTCGGGTTTATCTTGTTATTGGGGTCTTTTGTCGTATCACTGTGGGCACTGCGCGTGATGAGCAGACTAAAAACCCATGTGGATCCCTATAAACCTACGTTAGCCTTGGCAGAGGAGGGGCCATTTCGGTTCTCGCGCAACCCCATATACTTATCTCTAACCTGTCTTCAACTGGGCCTCGGCTTGGTTTTGGCATGGCCTTGGTTGTGGGTTACCTTAATTGCTGTGCTATGGTTGATGACCCACGGAGTGATTGATCGCGAAGAACAATATCTTGAGCGAAAATTCGGCACCCAGTATATTCGTTATAAGGAACGGGTTCGACGGTGGATTTGACCCGTTGGTCTGCCGATTTGTTTAGAGAGCCGATAGCCGGAATTATGCCGGTGAGTGTGTGAATATTTAGAGCGGCTCAACAAGGCCTGTCATTATGGAGATTATCGCAATAGGCTCGAGCGATTGAGATACAGTCTATATCTTAGTCGTGAAGCTCAAAGAATTCCATTTTCGAAATGTGTTAACGTGACAAACTGAGAATAACCCTACCCGAAAACGCCAACTCTGGCTCTTTTTTATTAAGTTATTAGAATGAGTTGTCGAAGCCCAATAACTGAATCTGCAAGGCGGCCACCGTTCTGGGGGAACCTCGACTTTGCCGGGGAAGGGGAAGGAGTGAGTGTGTTTAGCAAATTTGTGACTAAAGTTGGATTACTTGTGATAATGGGGATTAACCCGGGCCACAGGTGTCGCCAATACCCAGTCCCATGAATTGCCCAAATAAATCGTTCCGCCTACAATTACGGGATTAACAATACCAAAACGTCCCCCTAAGGTTTCGTGGCCAAGCACCTGGCCGGTTCGTGGATTCAAGGCGTAAATGGTGGGGCCTGTCGAAACATATAGTGTTCCTTGATAATAGGTGGACGCTCCTCGCCCAGCCCCAGCGGGTCCGGCATTGGGAACATGCCACGTCCATAATCGCCGTCCATTCGACAGATTATACGCTTGATAAACGCTGTTCACGGGGCTGCCGACATAAATGACATGATGATGAACCATGGGGACACCCCCCTTAAAGGCAGGGGGTAACGGGCCGCGTCCCATCTTGGCACTCCATAAAACGTGACCATCTTGGGCATTGACCGCAAAAAGTACGGTATTTACCGTGTTTTGACCCGCAATGACTTTAGGAGAAGCCACCGCATCCATCACCACAATGTGGTCGGCAACCGCGGGGGACACGTCTCCCATTCCGGTATTGACGACGCCGGGCTCAGTCGCTTTCCAGCTTACCTGACCCGTTTGGGCATTAAGACAATACAGCCATCCCGGAACCGAAAGCGATACATAGACATGACCATTTACGACACTTAAGCTCGACATGTTGTCGATCCCACCAACAAACGTATTCCATATCGATTTACCCGTGGAGGCATTAATACAATGAATATGTCCGCTTCCCGTGGCAAAATAAATGTCTCCATTTTTGACGACCGGAGTAGCCATGGCTTCACCGATGGTTCCATAATGCCACAATAATTGGCCGGTTTTCGCATTGAGTGCATAAATGCCATTAAAACTGACATGTTCGCCCCGAATAGCCGGTTGATGAAGGGCATACTTTTGTACAGCTGAAAAATTGAACCCCACACTGCCGGCGGAAATATAAACGATATTGCCCGTTACGACGGGATTGCCCATTAAATGATTTCCTACCGGGCTGCTACGCCATATTAATTGCCCCGTCTTAGCATTGATTGCGTAGGCAAAATTATCATCGCTTTCCGCATACACCACCCCTTTGACGACTGTCACACCCGTGGCGTTCCCATAAAATTGGGTAATGGTGGGTAAAGCACTTCGTGCCCCATAAACATTGGTGCCATAAGCGTTTGGGTTAGATAAGGGCCAAGCCCGTGCTTCAGGAAAGGCCCAGGATACACCGTTTTTCATCCATGCGGGTGCCATTGTGGGAAGTTGAAATGCCGCATTGTGTTGCGCGTTGGCATAAGCATGAGTCCACGTGCCCGGAAAGAACTTCGCCACTTGTGACGAAGGCATATTTTGGGGCAGCACCACGCGCGCAAAAGGATGGGTCACTGCACGCGTCAGACTCACGAGCGCTTGTTTGTCAGGAGCTTTCGGTGATATCTTGTTGCCCCAATGCTTTGCTGTCCGCATCCACTGGCGGTTATGGCTATGAGTCCCAATACAAAAAACGTGAGAGCTAGCCGTTTTGTGGTCATTTGATGATCATCCTTCCGTTAAAGAGTGCAACGAATAACACAATATACGCCGTATTGAATGCGTGGGTATTGGTGGATCCTCGGGACTTAAAGCGTGCTCATTCTACGACGAAAGGATGCAGAAAAACCATAGGATCGCTTTCTGATTTAATTTCAACAGTCTTAGGTTATCTAAGAAGGCGAATATATTGCCGGTGAGGTAAAATAATATCTGCCTTATGGCATTGTTTTGTATATACTGGGAACCAGTACAATATGCCTACCGGAAAGGAAGGACATCGGATGAATAGTCCGGCTCAGATGGTTGCCGTACTGTGGGTGCGAGCCGTCATTCCATTAATCTGTTTAACCGCTTTCTTATGCGTTCCGTCACATCCCTTGGCTTTCAGTATTGTTGCAGTGATTGCGCTTATTGATATCACCGTGCAATTTTTTCACTACAAGGGTGACAGAGTTTCTTGCACTTTAATAAGGCTGAAAGGATCGTGGATCCGGGATTTGATCTACGCGTTAACCTTATACCTTATCTATTTTCGTTATCCGCAGATTCCTGCGCTGTCGCTCAGTCCTGTCACCGTTCTTGAAGGTATGGTTTTTGCGGCCGCACCCCAAGTTATTGAGATGCTCTCACTATTTGGGGGCCTCATCCCTATTCGAAGACTCATCTTTGCTTCCATGGGTTTCCCGGTGATTCACCTCAGCTGGTTCTTCTTCTTGATCACGGCATTAATTATGGCAGCTGTTCTGGGACGCTTAATGACCCACCAACAACAAATGCAACAACGCCTGGAATCCGCTTATCAGAAAAGTCACCAGACTCTTTCTGCAATAATTGACAGAATATTGGAAACCAATAAGATTGTTTTAGGGGATGCAGACCGTAACCGCTTCGACAACCTTATCAAAGCCGTGTGTGACCAAGACTATAATCCTGAAGACTGCGCAAGGCTTGGCCATACGATTTCTCAAACATTACAGAAGCGTCAACACGCGTTAAGCCTTTTGACGGAGCGCGAGCGAGAAATATTGACCTTCATGGCGCAGAATCTGTCGTACCGCGCTATGGCTCACAAGCTTCAGGTTAGTGACGGCACTATTCGCGCTCATGCCAGCAATATCATGCAAAAAGCCCAGGTGCACAATCGCCAAGACGCCGTGACTTGGGCACAATTCCGGTATATATTGCCCCAGAATGGAACTGTCCTCGGCGAGGTTTCTCCGGATCATTACGAGAATGGGTAAGTCTGTGTCAGACATTTTCCTCCAGTTGCAATTCAAGTTTCCCGTAAAATTTTCGCTGAATCAGACTTAGCCAAAATTTTAGAATTTATTCCAGCTGCAGCCTATTGCGACTAAAAAGTGGAGTTAATGAGTGATACCGAATACCTGGCTCTTTCTCCGGAAGTTGCCGAGTCTCTTCCAATCTCGATTCTCTGTTGTATGGGGCACCGAGATTAGTTCGGCCTTTTTCCGCTTACTTCGTAGCCTAGAGAGCCTAATCCGCTCGGCAAACCGATACGCAGGCATACTTTCTGCGGCTAATAGTTTCAGTCCATGGGGTGGATTTTCTCGTCAAGGGTATGCCGGCGCAGGATTCTTGGCTACCGCGACGGTAGGAGCCGCAACTTTCGGGGCGATCAATGTTGCAGTGTCTGTCATCGGTGCCGAAACAAATGTTCTCATAGCAGCAAGGCTGCTTATTTCTGGCGTCGATGTGGTCGTCACAGGAGGTCTTATTACTGGGAGCGGCTCTTGCGCTGCAGACTCACTGGGGTCAAGGTATGATGCAGGATATGACTCAAACTCTTCAACAAACCTACCGCCAAATCGGGCACAGGATATCCCGGGGCTTCCAGAGTGCGGAACGATCCGTTTCTCATATGGGCAAGACGTTTGAGTCCGTTGGCGTTACAATCGATCATTGGGCTATATTCGGTATTTTAGACCTATCGATTTCCAGGGACAAGAGGTTAGGACATGGCAACCTTTCGCAAAAACACGTCTCCTTGGAATCCGCGTGTATTAAATTTGCTTGTACCGCTTGTTCTTATACCCTGAATTCCTGCGGCTACCATGCCCGATTGGCCGGAAACCAGGGCACTGGTTGCAGCGTCGCTTGTGGTGGCGGTCGCGGCAAGCTTTCGTAGGATCACTGACGAAAATTGGGGCCAAAAGGGCAACCGCCTTTTGGATTGTTTATCTGAGTATGGATGGGTTTGGATTTTTGGCAGAAATTCCTTTGTCGCGCACCATGGGATAGACTTGGTGGCAACCCCTCGCTCTCACGATCTTGCTTGTCCTCACGATTCGATTCCGTCAGTCCGTTTATCGGTATTTTGATCGGTTGCGAGCAAGAATGGCTACGCCGTCACGTGTGTCGGGCCGGAACGTTGTAATAGGATTATTTTTGGCGGGAGTATATTTCGCCGATAAATTTGGCTTCGGCACTGAGATAATGTGCGGTTTCATCATATTTCTCACGGTAGGACAACTTTATGTTGCGGTGAGCACGCATCTGTGGGGGGCATCAAACGTTCTTTATGAGCGGCGGAATCAGTTGGGTGATGGGGAGAGTCTAGCTGCTAGGTCAACGTGTTCCGTCCATCTTAAGGTGGTTTATACTGGCCTTTCCTTATTTCTCGACAGGGATTCGGCGCTATTCTATATTATATGCAAACATTTTTGGGGGTGTCCCTATGGCGCAGATTCACGGCTTACCTATAGATCTGCAAGATGACATCTTACAGGCGCTTTGCCGCCAATACGGGGTAGCGCGTCTCGCGTTATTCGGCTCGGTGTTGCGAGACGACTTTACGGAACAAAGCGATATTGATGTGCTCTGTATACTCTTGCCTGACTCTCCGGGCCCACGGCTTCGAGTGGATCCATTTGAAACAAGCATTGGAGGATCTGTGGGGGCGACCGGTAGATCTCATTAAACCCCATTTGCTGGATGCTTTGATCCGTGACGAAGTGCTCGCGGAACAAAGGATTCTTTATGTCGCACCATCACGATGAGCTCTATATTCACCATATCCAAGAAACCAGTCGCAAGATCATCCAGCGTGCGGGGGTGACCCGGGCGGCCTTTGATGCCGATGAAGAAAAGCAAAACGGCTTATTCGTCAGATGGAGATTATTGGCGAAGCCGCAGGCCAAGTGTCTAAGGCCTTTCGCCAAAGTCATCCCGGCATCGATTGGCGTGGCATGAAAGATTTGCGCAATATGCTGATTCATGGATACACCAACGTCGACCCGGACGAGGTGTGGCACATTGCCCACACACATGTCCCAAGAGATCGATCACCAACTCGAAGCTGCAGCACGAATCAGAAGAGGAATGGGAATGACCGGGCAGCCCCAGGGGATGTACACAAAGCTTCAGGAATCCGTTAACATGATCAGTCAGTGATTTTTCGAAGGGATAACCGGGACTTGGCCGCGGATACTCCATTTCAAGAGACCGATGGCATCTGCTTGCGGTCACGTTCGAGCCTAAAGATTTCCGGCGGAGATGGATCCGACAGCGATTAATGACTTGGTTGGGCGTCACGCGGTCATCTTACGCGAAGCATACCGGCTCAAGGCTTACGTGTTAGAGATAGAGGACTACCAACCCTTTCTGGGGAGAGTCTGACGATGTTTGTGGTTATTGCTTACGATGTATTCGCGTACCGTACTTGAGAAGTACCGGAAGCTCCGGAGTCGCTATGTGATGGCAAGGCTCCTACCCTCGCATGACTCCCACACGAATGTTAAAGCGGTGCAAAACCCGGGTTCACAGCGCCTGGGATGTTTGCCCGGACAGCACGAGATGGTTTCTCGTCGGCACAAACCGTGGTAACTGCTGTTGTGACGAGTCAGATGCCTCATATTTGGCGCATAATCACAGACAAAAGTTATCCACAACCCTAATTTTCCGCACAGCGGAAAAAGCTCTGCGGCAAATAAGATTTACGATGTTTATAATTGAATTCTCTAGGCAATGATTTCTTTGATTGTCATATTATAGATGAAATTCTTCCGCGAATTATCGTATGGGGGTGGTGAAAACCATCCGATAAGCGGAGGAGGTTCTTCATGTTCCAACTCTGCGGGATCAAGTAAAGGCTTCTAACATACTCGGTAGGGGAATGGCTTTGTTGCGCCACATCGCTAGAATCTTTTGCCAAATACATGCAAGACACCACTCAGAGCAAACATACCTAACCAGAGAGCTATCAAGAATATGGGAACCGGATAAGCAAATGGCTGAACACGGACGGCACCGACTATACTTTCCGCAATCCATACGGCTATGGCTATTATGCCTAAAAGACCCAGAATGGTCCAAGCTAAATGGGCACGTTGCAAGCAATAAAGTGATAAGAGCAGACTTAAACTTTCCAATATGCCTAACAGCATGTAATTCCAAAAAGCGTTGGAGAGCGATAAGATGGTACTTAAATTGTACGGAAGCTGTGTGGTTTTGTTCCATTGAACACCGAATAAGACGCCACCGGCGATAGCCACACCGCTTAGGACCAATCCGGATAAGCCGTACCAACGCAATTTCATGCGATGCTTCGTTCCCGTGACACTATATGCATTGCTTCTCTACAATTTACCATATGTATCCCAAGGACAAGTGCGGTAAATGTTTGTTGACCACAATATCGGCATGTATATGCCCAAGGCAACCTATCACCCACTGAAAAGAGGCGTTCGCTCACCATAATATATACCAGATCAGATACCCTCTCCAGCAGATTCGATAGGTTGAGCCTATACACTGACGTATATAGTAGGAGCAGGAAGGAGGCTAAGATGTCATGATACGCAAGCAAATTTTTATTGACGAACGGCAAAACGAGGAACTAAAGCGTCTCGCAAAAAAGACGGGAAAATCAGAGGGTTTGTTGCTCCGAGAAGCCGTGCAGCGCCACTTGGCAGAAGAGCAGAATGCCGACGCTCTGTGGGAAGCGTTAATCGAACGATGGTCACAGTTTCCCGCGAGTACTGCACTCCGAACGTGGACGCGGGACGAACTCTATGAAGAGCGATTAGGAAGATCTAATGACGATATCCATTGAAACTAATATATTGGTGTATTCTTCCGGCGCGGACGAGAACCGAATACGTCAACAAATAGCGACACAAGCTCGGCTGCGTCATCAGGCGAGACACTTCCAGGGGTTGAACACAGTGACTGGTGGTCACAATCAAAGGCCACTGAAAAGAATTCCAGGAACCAATGAAAATATACAGGGCTAACGTAAAGAGAACAGGTTTGGCCAACGGCAGTGCCACGGTTATTCGCGGTCACTCCCATTTTTTTAGACGTCTTGATAGCCCATGCAAACCACTATAATTAATCGTTTCTCGAACGCCACGTAGCGGGTGCCAATTTATTCTGAGCGCCCGTACATGTTGTCATAAGCATCTTTGCTTAACATTTCTCTACCGAGGAGCGACTTCATCACCTCATTACTCATCTCCAATCATCGACCCTGTGGCGTCACGGAGCCCTTTTCAATGCCATATTCTTTACCATAACCGCGCGCCCCCAGAATTTACATGGTGTTATCGGTGCCTTTAGATACGTTAACGTCCCATACCATTTGGCCATGGCGACAAGGCGCTGAAGTGGCAGGCATTCGATGAGACATAAAAAAGCCATTCACACGATAAGAGTTGTACCTTCCAATGAGGCGCCTTACTCGATTCGCCACGACGAAGGTTCGAAAACAACCGTTTTGGAGATGGAACCAAGTATCATTCATCCCGAAATGTTTTGTCGCCAGGCCGCGAGGTGAGCAAGGAGGTCGGGAAAATACTGAGGACGTTCTGTGAGTACAAGGAGGTGGAGTGGGGGAAAGGAAGCTAAGGGGGGATCACGTGCACAGGTATGTACGCATTTTTGCCGAAACTGAGTGTATCCGAATGTATGGGACACCACAAAGGGAAAAGAGCGCGGATGGTTTTTGATGGACTTCCGCAAATCAAGCAGAGGCATTGGTAGGCATAGAGGTACTCTGTGAGTACTGTAGGGATCAACAAAGATGGCCATCAGGAAGTATATAGGGCAACAAGAAGAGGCGGATATCATTGAGGACAAGGCCAGGCAATAAAACCCCTTTTAGGGGTAGCTAGAGAAGAAACCGACGAAATTGCGCTGGGAGGCGCAGCCAGCATCCATGCCCTTGTAGAGCCCAATTCAAACTACCCCTAGAATGAGTCAGGGAGATCGCATGTGTCACGTTTCACTAGAGGGTAGACATGGGGGCCAGCCACTTTTGGCTCGGCTCACACCTTATTAGGCATGCTCTGAGGGACTTATCGTTCCATCTTTCTGTTCCGCTAGCTCTGAGTCCATTGATTCGGGGGAGAGGGTGGGCTACATACTTGGCGGGCAAAGCCATCAGCAAATCGTAAAAGCGTAGCCTCATCTCCATGTCTCCCCACAATCATCATGCCCACTGGCAAGGAATCGACAAGACCACAGGGCAATGTCATTGCCGGGTGCCCACTTACATCGAAGGGAGCTGTATTGACTACCATCTCGAACGCTCGATTCAATTGTTCCGCTATTGGGGCATTCTTATCGGGAAGAGTCGTTGCTGTCATTGGAACGGTCGGCATGACAAGAAGATCCACACCCTCTAATGCTGTGTCGTAAGCTGTCCTCAATTCCCGGGCCAAATTTTGTGCCATGGCATAATACTTCCCATAGGTATTATCTTCCATATATCGAGCCATCAGCAGTAACTGCTTGACGGTAGCGGGCAAAGCCGCAGCATTAGTGCGCCAAGCTGCGGCCCAGTAGGACATAAGGTCCTCAGAATAACGTCCTTTCCATCCGTATCCTGATCCATTACCCTTCATCATAATCGCCCATGTACCTTCAACAGCAATTGCATTCCAAACTGCCATCGCCTGTCTATGCCAAGGAATATCTATTGAGGCTACACTAACACCCATCGATTCTAGACTTCCGGCGACATTCCATATCATGTCGTTAACTCGGGGGTCCGACTGTGGCCATTCAAACCCTTCTTTAACTACTCCGAGGCGGAACCCGCTTAGGCGGCCTATAAAAATTAATTTTCACTATGCAAAGGACAAGAGGGGGGGAATGTCGAATGTATAGGTAACAGCAGAGAGGGAGGCATTCGACGATAGACACCCAAGATATGGAAGATAAAATCC
>JAKACM010000009.1 GCA_021821465.1 Bacillota bacterium | reverse complement strand
GGTCATTCCATCCATTCGGTGCTAATCCAGCCCTTGCCAAACATGTGGTAATGATACCCATCACCACGAAAGTCCTTGACAACAGGCGGGGTGTTCAGGATCGTCCAGCTATTGGGTGCTGAACCGAGTTGCTCAGATTGGCCAGACAAATTTGGCGGCTCTGTCCC
Organism: Bacillota bacterium; assembly: GCA_021821465.1. Classification (GTDB taxonomy): domain Bacteria; phylum Bacillota; class Sulfobacillia; order Sulfobacillales; family Sulfobacillaceae; genus Sulfobacillus. The sequence continues at coordinate 71,998 of JAKACM010000009.1, read as the reverse complement.
TGCTCGTATCGTGTCGCTAACAGTTGGGCACAGTGCCCGCGCCAACGGACAAAAGCCATCATGAGGGCTCCTTTCGAGAAGCGATTCCTACGCATCTATGTTTGGGTAAGGGTCGAGGAGGGCCTCCTCGCACTCCGTTCTATCAGTTCGGAGCAAAGTGGTCCCGGATCCAGTGCTTAGCGTTCTTTCATTAACGCATGTTTCATCCGGTAACTTTCGCCTTCAAAGAGCAGCAGATGGCCATGATGCGCGAGTCGGTCAATCATGGCCGCGGCCATTTGATCGTCTGTAAAGACACTCCCCCATTTGGAGAATTCCAGATTTGTCGTAATAATGAGGCTACGGCTTTCATAACTGTCGGCCACCACGCGAAACAGCAGGCGCGCCCCCTCTTGGTCAATCGGCACATAACCCCATTCGTCCAGTATGAGGAGGTCGGCCCGTTGAATGTCATAAAAGAGACGTTCTAACGTGCCCGCGCGTTTGGCCTCACCCAACCGAACCACCAGTTGGGTCAGCGTATAAAACTTCACGGTCAGGCCGCGTTCACACGCCGCGAGCCCTAAGGCGATGGACAAATGGGATTTTCCGGTCCCGACGGGACCGTAGAGTACGAGGTTGCGGTGGTCCTTGAGAAAGGTCCCTGCCTCTAAATCATCCCACGTGAGATTCGACGGGAGTTTGGTTCCTCGGCGCTCATAGCCCGCTAAGGTTTTATAGGCCGGAAACCCGGCACGTGACACCAAACGATGTCGCCGATTCTCTTCGCGCTGGGCCAATTCGGCGGCCAAGACCTGATGTAGAAAGGCTTCTTGGGTGGGCGTCGCGACAGATTCACAGAGGGCAACCGCCGTTTGCGTGAGAACTAGGCGTTTGCAAAACGCCGAAATGTCCTCCCGCCGCTGCTGACGCTCTTTGTCCCCGCTCATACCGAGGGCCCCCCGATCAGAAGACGGTCATAAGGAGCCAAATCGACCGGCTGCGCATCTTGGGGCAACGTGTCCCACTCGGCCAAACGTTGGGCCACGACGATCGCCTGGTCGTAAGTGAATCGGCCCTGCTCAAGTGCCGTGTCGAGGGCCCGTACGGCATGGTCCCAATCGTAACGATTCGTGAGATCCACCATGGCTTGGAGCGCGTCCTTCAGCACGGCACGCGGGGCCTGATCTAAGGCCGTCTTCAGGGCATCTGGAAGTATCTCGCGGACCCCACTGTTCCGCCACGCCCCCGGATTGTGTAATAGACGCTGCACGGTTGTGCGATAATCGGTACTATCCGTCCGTTCTTTTCCAAATTGGCGCCGATGGGTGGTGATGGGACTCCCGTCTCCCGCCAAGGGCTCCACAATGTGGGCTCCGATTCGCACGACGACAGTTTGCTGAGCATACTCCGGAGCCGTCGAATACCAATGGGCTCCGTCCATACTGAAATGGCCATAGCCGTTTGTCTTCACCCGGGTATACCGATACGGCTCAAACGGCTTAGCCGGTAACGCACGTAAAGCCTGCCGATCCTGCACGAAAAGGGTGTGAATCGGGATCCCATGTTGATAATGAGGCCGCTGTCCATCCGCTTCACACGTGGGCAGCAGGGTCGCGTTGTACGCGATTAAATCCCGTATGTGGGGCACGGGAACCAAAAGGTTCCTGCGCCAATACCCCACTTTGTTTTCCATAACCTTTTTCATGGCCCGCATACGGATTGCAAAAGGTGGTTTCGAATCCATAATGCAGGGCCACCCGCCGAAACAATTCGGTCATGCGGACGACATCGCCGATGCGCCGTCCGACTCCGGAGGCGTTGTCAAAGACAAGGCGACGGGGCACTCCCTCGATTCGGGCAAAAATATCCACCAACCCCTGCGCGACGCATTCGGCCGTTTCCCCCCGAAATAATTGCATATAGCCCGCATTGCTAAACGGAAACGTGAGCACCAGAAACTTGACCACAATCTCCACGTGGTCTTCGACCACGTCCGCTTCTCCGAAGTCCACTTGGCATTCCCCCGGATGCCATACAAGATCCATCGTCCCGGTGGGTGCTGTCATCAGACGTCGTTGTTTTTTGACATAACGTTGAACGCCCACATAAGACCCCGTGTAACTGGTGGGAAATTCTTCTTGGAGCCGTTTATGAATCCGACGGGCTGTATGGCGTTGTTTGAAACGATGGCGTTGGTCGTCTGCCAGCCATGCGTCAATGGTGGCCTTAAAGGCATCTAGCTGGGACCGTCGTGGACGCGCGACTGGGGTAGGAAGGGAAAAGTCCTCTTGGATCATATATTTTCGGACAGTTTTACGGTCCAAGCCCAGTTCTTGGGCAATCGCGCTCACAGTCCATCCCTCGGTCTGCAAGGCTTTAATCTGTTCTATCGTTGTCAATGTAATCAACTCCTCGAACTCCCTTCGTGGTGCAGTCCTTACCATAAGGGCTTGACCGTCCAGGGCTCAACATTTAAGGGTTAATAGTGGGGAATTTTAAACGTTAACAATGGGGATTTCTTAACGCTAAAACTGTCCCTTTTCATTAGACAACATACAAAGCCTTTGACGAACTTCTTTTACACCGGGTGGCTCTGCGCGTTGCTTCCTACAATGAGCGGGCGATTTCAAGCTATAAAAGTTGCGGATTTGTAGTGGAGGATCACGAGGGTGAGTCACTGTGGTTGGACGGCCGGTGGTGAAATGACCTGGTCATGGGAGTTCTCGACTCCGAGTTGAAACGGGATTGACCTTGGACAGAGGCCATTTCCCGTGCCTACTCTTGAGTACTGAAGAAGAAATAGGGGTAATCCTATGGGTTTCGGAGGTCGTGTGTCTAGGGCATGGACCTCACCTTAGCTATTTGCAAAGCTAAGTCAAGGGGAAATGTTACCCTTGCGTGGTGTCCTTAAGGGGATGTGGAGTGAAGCAGGAAGGTAACGACAGATTGGGCGAGCAGTGAGTAGAAATGAATAAGTTCGTCGGAACGTGGCGATGATAACACGTTCTCGGTAAGTCAAGTCATTATTTGTAGGACTATTTATCAAAGGTGGTCTATGGTTGTATGGATGCCAGTTTTTCGACCGTCGATGACAGAAGATCTATTTGGCAACATTCTCCGGCCCGTACCAAAGGCCAGAAAATTTAAGGGCCATGTCCTTTACGCGGATTGCAAGGTATGCTCTTTAAGCTTTTGACGACTGCAAAAAATGATTTTAATTTCTGGCGGTCAAAATTGCCGAACGATGTAGCGTAATTTGAACATCACGCAAAACGCAATGTCATTATCTTACTTAGTCGTACAAAGACTGAGAAATTTGGTCAGGCGGGGAGGAGTTTTGCACAGAGATGTCGAAATAAAAATGTATATAGCAGTTCCTGCGGGAGCTGGCATGAGAATGAAGTGCAGGCATGAGAATGAACTGCAACATATTTGTGTTATAAGCCCAGTGTCTACTCGACGCTGGGCTATATTTTTCTCGTGAAATAGTCAAAATGGTAAGAGACAGAACTCGATTCTTCTGATTGGAAACCGCCCAAGGGGGATGTTATGGCAAAATTCAAGGCGTTTTGGGAGGACAACTTAATCTTTGGATTTGCAACTTTCATAGCCGGAGTTTTTAATTACCTCTATCATGTGGTGTTAGCGCATGTCCTAGGTCCCCGGCAGTATGGTGATCTCGCAACGTTCTTGAATGTGACCAGTTTTTTGATCATCCCGGCCGCCGTGGTAACCTTGATCTACACACGTGTGGGAAAATATACGAAGCAAAACAGTTATGTCCAAAGCATAGTTCTATGGGCCGGTGGCACAGGATTGTGGCTGGGCGTGTGGATATTGGGGAAAAACTTGTCCGAGATATTTCATATTAACCATACCTTATTAATTATTTATACCGCTGAGGTGGTGCCGAGTTTGGCACTGGCCGCCAATGTCGGTATGTTGCAACGCAGTCGATGGTATCTCTGGGTGGGTCTTTTGGGGGTTCTAAACACAGGATTTCGGGTCATTGCGGCAGCCGGAGCTCTTTGGAGCAGCTATCGTCTTTTGGCCGTAGGAATTTTGGAGGCCATCGCCGCATGGGTCACTTGGTCGGTCAGTCGCACCATGGTGACACGAGTTCTTCTGAAGGGCGAAGAAACGTCGGCGGGAGTGATCGTAGGCACGGCTGTCGTGGGCATCATTAATGTGCTATTTGCCTTGGTTGATGGGCTGGCGGCCAAATATGCTTTGTCACCTTTGCTTGCGGGGAAATACACGGGTCTGGCGACAATTGGACACAGTTTGCAATTTGTTTCTGGCAGTTTGGGAACGGTAATGCTGACCGCTATCTTGTCGGATCCGAAATATCGGTATCGGTATGCGATAATGTCACTGGCTTCTTACAGTGTTTTGGCGGGTATTGGCGAATGGTTGTTTACGTATCATGCGTCTTGGTTGGTTCTGACCATTTTGGGGAGAGGATTCATGGGAATTGCTCCTTGGATGGGCCTCTTCGGCTGGGGTATGGCATGTCTGGGTTTGCTTAATATTTTCATGTTATATTCGGTAGCTCGGGGACGATGGGAAGTTGTCGTGACCGCGGGTGGCGGATTAATCTATTGGGTGTGGGCCTTGGTTCATGATCACTCCCTCGAGAGTTTTGTGATATCGACGACGAATATCATGTTCGGTATTATGTGTATAACAATAATGATGATGGGTATTGCGCAGTTTTGGGGAGTGCGTCTCAAGGTGCGCACACAACCATAAGAGATCTTTGTATTCGATGGTGGGAGATGACGAGGGTGTTAACTGTTGGAGAAGCATTGCATGGTGCGGCAATACGGTATCGAACCAAAAAGGCCTTGATCTTTGGAGATAGGTCATGGACGTTTGAGGAGCTTGATAAGCGGACAAATCAGATTGCTCGTGCCTTCCTGGCACAAGGGTTGAAGAAAGGTCAACGCGTGGGTCTTTTACTGCCTAACGGGCTCGACATGGCTGAAGCCTATTTTGGATTGGCCAAAGCGGGCTTGGTGGGCGTGCCTATCAACTTGCGCTGGTCTGAAGAAGAGATCCGGTACGCTCTTATGGACAGTCAAATCAGCATGATCGTAGCGGAAAAGGATTTGCGGCCCGCTTTGATGTCTGTTGAAAGTCTTCTTCCTGTCTTTTATACACATTTCAACGAAGCCGGAGATCACAATTGGGACGATATTGTGCCTCCAATGAATGATTCACCACTTGCTATCACTGTAGCGGAAGACGATCCTTGGGTCGTCGTTTACACCTCGGGGACCACCGGAAAACCTAAGGGCGCTGTGAGGAGTCACGTCAGCAATATCATGATTGCGTTAACGTTGGTAGCGGAACTCGGCATTTCTTCAGATGATACAGGGCTGGCCGTTCTACCCATGTTTCATGTCAATTCATTGTGGGTGGTGACTTTGTCGGTTATTATTGGTGCCACCTGCGTGATTTATCCCCATCGCGGCATTCATCCCCAGCATATTGTCGATGAAATGAATCAGCATCAGGTCACTTATAGTATGTTTGTGCCCGCACTGTTGAGTTTTCTGGCGGATGCAGTGGAGTCAGGAAAACTGGATGCTAAGACTCTGAGAGTCATGCTCACGGCTTCGGCACCTCTGGACAATACCTTGCGTGAACGAATTCTTAACGGATTTCCTCAAGTTCGTTTATATGATATTTATGGGTCCACGGAATATGGGGCCTGTACGGTTATTCGTCACCATCTTAATGGCCCTTTGGGGTCAGTCGGCTATCCCCTCGTAGGGCAAAGCATCCGGATTTTGAATGAACAGCATCGCGACGTGTCTGCTGGCGAAATCGGTGAAGTGTTTGTGAAAGGCCCCACACTCATGAGCGAATATTTTAATAATCCCCGTGCGACGCAAGAGGGATTTACGGATGATGGATATCTCAGTGTCGGTGATATGGGTTATCTTACCACTGACGGATTATTATATCTCGTCGATCGTAAGCAGGATATGATCATCGTGGCCGGAGAGAATGTCTATCCGGTGGAGGTGGAATCTGTGCTGTTGCGCAGCTCCGATGTCGGTCAAGCCACGGTGTTTGGCGTGTCCGATCCTAGGCGGGGGGAGAGAGTTGTAGCATTGGTTGTGCCCCGTTCCGGTCGGACAGTGGATGTGGAAAGTCTTTATGAGCTGGCAAAGTCCTCATTGGCTGACTATAAAAGACCTTACATTATTGAAGTCGTCGATTCACTACCTTTAGGGCCGTCCGGAAAAGTGGTACGGCGGGTGGCGAGAGATCAGTGGAATCAGAGAGAAGGCACGAAGGCACCAGACTCATCGGCTGAACCGCGTCGCGAATAAATCCTCGGGTTCTAAAAACTTTGAGCTTCACAATTCTGGTGCAAGAGGTACATCCTCTGCTGTCTGGTGTGTTGGCAGGTTCTCTTTCTCGAACGTCCTGCGTCTGTGACATGATTGCGATGGGATAACTTCACCGCGAGAGTTCTCGTGGCTTTAGGTCCGGATTTTATCATTAAAAATCAGGGTTTGCCACGAGAGAGCTCTGGAGGTGGTTTTATGATTCGGCTTGATCAAGCGCGTGTAGGATATCGTCAATAAGGTCGGTTTCCGATTCCAGGCCCACTGAGATGCGAATCACGTCCGGGGTAATATTTCGCTCTCGTCTCTCGTCTCTCGTCAAAGCAGCATGGCAGTGCAGTTCAGGTAGTGACAAAATGGTTTCAGTACCTCCAAATCCTGCACCCACCTTTGTTAAGGTGAGACGGTGTGCTAAATCCGTGACCCACGACGCATCCTTAAGGCGGATTGTGAGCATTTGTCCAAATCCCCGCATTGTTCTTTGGGCAATTTCATACCCGGGATGTGTAGCCAGCCCGGGATAGTATACCTCGTCTACGCGTGGATGCTGTTGTAAGACTTCGGCCAGCTTCCGGGCTGTTTCTTGAGCACGGTCCATCCGGACGGGAAGTGTGTGCAGGCCCCGTAGGCTCATATAAGAGTCATCGGGGGATAGGACTGCACCACAGGCGTTCTGGATGAAGTATAGTTGCTGACCGAGATCCTTATCTTTGGCCACGGCTATTCCCGCCGTAATATCGGAATGCCCTCCGATCATTTTGGTGGCAGAGTGAATAACCAGATCGGCTCCCTGGGTCAATGGGTTTTGCAAATAAGGTGTAATAAAGGTGTTGTCCACCATGACCCACAGATGGTGCTCATGGGCCCATTGGCTTACCAGGGGAATGTCTGTGACATGCAAAAAGGGGTTGCTGAAATTTTCGATAAGAATGGCGCGAGTTTGCGGTTTCAGAGCTTGTTCCAATGCCGGATAATCTTCTGTATCCACGTAACTGACTTGAATGCCGAAACGGCTGAAAACCCCGCGTAATACCCTTTGTGTGCCACCTTGGCAATCACGCGTGACAATTAGGTGATCACCTTGTGACAGCAGCATGAACGCGGCTGTCAAGGTTGCCATTCCGGAAGAAAAGGCCAAGCCCATAGCACCGTGTTCCAAGGACGACATAGCACTTTCGAAGGCATGACGGGTTGGGTTTCCCGAGCGGGCATAATCGTATGTGGGAGGATTCCAGGGATCGGCTTGGTGGTATGTGGTGGCGCGAAAAACAGGTGGAGTTATGGCTTGGGTGGCACTATCCAGTTCATAACCTGTATGCACAAATTGTGTGCGCTTTTCAGTAATTGTAACTCCCTCCTTGTCGCTTTGCTTAGGCACTGACGTGCTGTGGAGTAACTTGTCAAACGTTGCCGGCGTGGGACGCAGCCATGCTGCATTTTTACCGGGTTGCAACCGTTCTGACGGACCTATCCATTTCTGGTGTCATTACTGACCAAATCTGTGGCCATCTTCTTGCCTCATCGCTTCTTAGGGCCTTCAAGACCGGTCATCCACGAGTGGGGGCTCCACAAGCCAGTCACCCGAGCAGTCCAGCTTACGCCAAAGGGTGAAGAGCTCCCCACCGAACTCTCGGTCACTTTCTGCAAATTCATCGTCGCATTTATGTCCCGATCATGATGCGTCCCAGAGGCCGAGTGGAACAGGTTTTGCTGCTGGGATACAAACGGTTCACGACCACCACCCTTTTGCCGCATTGCGTGGCCTTCTATTCGCGTTGCCTCCGAAATTCGCCAAAGCCCATATCCGCCATCACCCGGGCCAGCTTGTGATTTTTTTGGCATCCCCGCTCCATTCAAATCCTCAATGATGATGACGTTAATCGCTCCACAGATCGGTGTGAGCTGGCGCACGACATTGGCCCGAATATTCGCAATCTGGGCGTGGAGCTTAGCCATACGTTGTTGCGTTTTCCGCATATTCTTGGACCAGGGGATGTGCATCTTTTTCGATTTCGTGTGCAACGCAGCATTGACGGCTAGGATAGTTTTCACCTCATAATTTTACCATCGGGTATTTGAGAATTCCAATGGGGACTTTTCAATGCCGGCTTAGCCGCGCAATGCATCGGACAAATCGTTGAGTAGATCGTCAATATGTTCGATTCCAACAGACAAACGCATCAGTCCGGGAATGATGCCAAGATGGCGCCGCATGGGTTCGGGAATTTCCCTATGAGTTTCGTTATAGGGATGGGTAATCAACGATTCTACACCTCCCAGGCTCACGGCTGGCAAGATAATTTTCAATCGGTCCATCAAGGCAATATACCGGTCTGGTTCCTTTAGCAAAAATGACAACATGGCCCCATAACCCAACGCTTGTCCCATATGGAGGGTTCGGGCGCTGTCCTCGGCCAATTCTGGATAATAAACCGTCCGAACACTATCGTGTTCCGACAAAAAACGAGCTATAGTGCGTGCATTGCTTTCCTGACGGTCCATGCGGATTGCCAGGGTTTTTAAGCCTCGGAGCAGGAGCCAAGCATCCCACGGGCCCAGTGCGCTTCCGGTGGCATTGGTGAAATCATTGAGACGTTGATATTGGTCCTCCGTTTTACAGACAATGGCGCCGGCCATAACATCGTTATGACCTGCCAGGTATTTGGTGGCGCTATAAACCGCGTAATCGGCTCCCAGTTCCAAGGGGCGTTGACGAATGGCCGTCATAAACGTGTTATCGACCGCCAATTCTGCATTGTGAGCGTGAACCAGGTCAGCCAATTCTCTCAGGGGACTGATACGTAGTAACGGATTACTCGGAGTTTCTACGATGACCAGACGTGTTTTAGGTCCTAAATGTTCTGCAACCTGATTGAGATCACGTGTGTTGACCATGTTTGAAGAGATTCCGAACTTGGAAAATACATCAACCATGATGCGATATGTGCCGCCATAGGCGTCTTCGGTTACCAACACGTGATCGCCTTGTTCCAATGTCTGCACCAAGACCGTGATGGCAGCCATGCCACTGGTGTATAAAAGTGTCCCCGCTCCTTTTTCCAGACGGTTAATGGCTTCTTGAGCCGCGTGGCGTGTCGGATTTTCTGTTCGGCTGTAATCGTAAGCTCCCAGTTCCGAACCGGGGTGTTGGTAGGTGACGGTTTGATATACAGGTGTGCTAATCGCTCCATAAACAGGATCGTGACCCACTCCGGAATGAGCCGTAAGACTTTCCGGATGCCAATCGGGAAATTTGTTCGGGAACATAATATCGCCCTTTCCATCTCAATTTGGTGGCGGGGATTTTGACAATCATTCGCCTAAGAAAACGCCTGGTCTTTTCCGTACTTTCGGGATTAGGCTGGGCTCAGGCACCGAGACCTAAAAACACGGGATGACGGGCTCGCATTCATACCGATGGCGACAGCACGTGAAAAATCTTGGGACCCCACAAGATGATTTCTTTTTCTATGGATCTTCCGGATTTATTGATGACTCCGGAGATTTCGGGATTATGGTAACTTCGAATCTTTAACCAAATCTGTCCGGGATAACCGGAACGACTCTTTCTTGATCCCAAATGCCCAGCCACTTGTTCACTTCCCCAAGCCTTTTGTATGAAGAAAAAAGGGCTTCCCTATATAAGTTACAAAATTCCACACAAATTCTATTTTACGATGTGAGAAACCGATCGAGCATGTTTCGCACATTTTCGTTTTCATCGCTTTCCCGCATCAAATGGCGAAGCACTTCTCCCATCCATTCGTCAAAATTTATGGTTTCGGTTTTGAGCACTACATCATGCACCACCTTTTGCCGAAATGTCTCAAGTCGTCCGGCCTTATGGTTGATCACATAACGCAGATTCTCAAAATCTATCGAGATCGACTTAACCGAGTTGTCCCGGGAGAAAAGACCTGAACGGCGCGTCACATCAACTCGGTCAGGAAGTCCAGAGTGCAGTTTTTCGGCCAACACTGATAAGAGAACAGGAACATCATGGCGTATGTCGCGTATGCCGGCCGCCAAAATTTCAAATGACATGCCTTCGTTCTCTGCCATTCATCACGCCTTCTTTCTGTTGAAAAGCCATTATCCTGAATGGGACGGATGAAAATCCCATAAAATTGTCCGCAAGAGCCTCATTGAGGTACCGTTACATATTATGATTATTGTCCCGAAAGACGACTGTAACTGCAAGCACTTGATAAGTCAAAGGACAATTTTCTTATTGAACACCCCCCGACATTTGTTGTATCACAAATATAGAGGTGATGAGCAGCTAACCACCCCGGGCTGAAAGCCGGAACTTGCGGGACCAGCTTTCGTCTATGCCAATATGGCCGAATTCTCCACAGAGAGAGTTGGCAGCTTTGCGTGCGGTGGGTGAATAGCTAAAAAAGGAGGCAAATTTAGGATGAATAACCGCCCAATTTATAGCTATCGGGTAGCAGACGGGGTTCATGGCTCCTTAATGGCTCGCACACTTGGTTTTCTCGTTTTATTATTGGCAATCGTCGTAGTGGCAAGTCTCTTTGGTGTGGGATTGGGTTCGGGGGCGTTTTGGGTAGGCTTTATTGCGGCTATGGTGGGTACGATATTTGTGGGCCGAAATCAGGCTAATGCCGGCGCCGCGCTATTTTGGGGCATTGTTGTGGCCGCAGGACTCGGCTTGGCTATTGGGCCGGTACTGTGGTATGCCATTTTAGACCAAAATCATCTTTTCTTGACTGTTGTGGGCGGCATTTTGATAGCCATGTTACTTTCCGCAGTGGTGGTTGCCTGGGTTCCATGGGATTTTGCCAAGCTGGGACCGCTTCTGTTTTTAGGTTTGTTGATGCTTATTATCACCAGTCTGCTGTCATTATTCTTGCCAGGCATGTTTGGAATCATGGCTTCGAGAGCTTATAACATGATTGGGGTCCTCATTTTTACCGCATATCTGATGGTTGACTTCTCCATTATGCGCTACCGTGGCCGCACAATGTCCGGGAACGGCGTGGCCATCATGTTGGCCGTGTCATTACTGGTAGATATTATCAACCTCTTTCTTTTCCTCTTACGTCTCGGACGTCGATAATAACATGGATGGCACAAGGATCGCCCGAATTCCTTCCTTGTGCCCGTCCTTATGAAGCTGGAACCCCTCAATGAAAAGTGCTGATCCATATGTGGCGTGCGAGATGGGCTATATGGGTAAAAATATAAGAAAGAAACGTTGCGAGGATAGTGCGGGCTCCGGTCCAACTTTCCAATTCATGCTGAAGATTTCCCAGTTCTACGATTACAAAGCGGAGTTTCCAGATTACGAGAATGGCTACAATCACCACAACTAGGACTAAGCGCCGAAAAAATGTCTTGTGCCGAGATCCCTTGGATTTTTTCACGGGGTTGTCCGAATGCCGATCATGCGACACCGAGGGGCCAGGAAACATGGTTCAACACCTCCTGATTTTCACTCTATCATGAATGGAAATAAGTGGCAATTATATTTTTTTTGTATCGTCCTCTTGACCATATCGGCAGGCCATGATATTTTGCTAATCAATTCTATAGGAATACTTCTTATCCAGAGTGGTAGAGGGACTGGCCCGATGAAGCCCGGCAACCCCTGCAAGGTGGGTGCCAATTCCGGAAGAATACCTTAAAGTATTCTTTAAGATGAGAAGAGCAAACGCCTCTTCTCGAGTAGGCGTTTTTTTATGGTTAAGACTTTGTGAGCTATGGCCGATCCCCAATCAAAGGCAAGGGCGTGAGGTTGCACCGGTTGCCAAATTTGCCATGACGAGACAGGAGAGATACCAGACAATGAAGACGACAGTAATGGGCTCATATCCCAAAATTCCAGCCGGGCCAGGTCCCAGTGTCAGGTCCGCCATTCAACGCTTTGAAAAAGGGTCAATTACTCCGAGCCAGGTTTATGACACTTATGATGAGGTGACAAACCGCGTATTGGACTTAGCCCTATGGGCGGATTTGGATCGGACGAGTGACGGTCAAATCCGGTGGTATGATTTGTTTGATCCGGTGGTGCGTGATCTGGATAATGTGCATAGTGCCGGTCTCATTCGTTTGTTCGACAATAATTTTTATATTAGACACCCTGTGATTACGGGTCGCCTGCAGTATCAGGGAGGCACTGTGGCAGCATGGAGCCGAAAGGCTGCATCACGTTCCCGAGTACCCTTGAAGGTGACTTTTCCCGGACTGTTCACCTTTCTTGACCTGATGGAAGATACGAGTTACGACAATAAAGATGCCTTACTCGCGGATTTAATCGACGTCATGCGTCTTTCGGCCCGCAATTTAGTGGGCACCGGCGTGGTTGAGGTACAATGGGATGAGCCTTCATTGGCGTTTTCACCTTCGTCCTGGCCTATTGACCATGTACAACAGGCCTATAAGACTCTGATTGATTCTGCAGAGGAAATAGAACAGTCGATTGCACTTTATTGGGGCAAGTCGTCTCCATGGCTAGAAGCTCTTTCGCAATTGCCGTTTTCCCGAATTTCTTGCGATACCGTCAGCGAGCCGCAGCTTCTGGACATTTTATCTGTTGACAACTTGAATGTTGCCCTCGGATTGGGTGTTATTGACGCCCGAAACGTTCGAATGGAAACGCCTGAGGATTTGGCGCGGACGCTGGATCCAATCTTTCGTCGACAAGGCCAGGAGAGAACATGGATTCATCCGAATTGTGGACTGGAGTTCTTGCCGCCCGATCGGGCCGAGCAAAAAGTCGGTGTGCTCCGCGATGTCAAATTATTGATTAACGCATAAGGTAGAGAAAGGGCGGACAATTGTAATGGCCAAGCATTTATTAACCACAAGCGTGGGAAGTTTTCCGAAACCGACTAAACTTGTTGCAGCACGCTCACAATTCCGGCGCGGACAAATTTCAGCGACGCAATTGCGTGAGGCTGAAGAAGAGGCGACCAGGCAGGTTATTGACTTGCAGGAAGCATTGGGCATCGATATTTTCGTTCACGGCGAAATGGAACGAGGTGATATGGTCGCATATTTTGCGGAGCATTGGCAAGGATTTTCTCAATCACTGCCGGTTCGTTCTTATGGCAATCGTTATTATAAGAAACCGATCGTGGAAAATGTTGTGTCATTAGGAAATTCCCTTGGGTTAACCGTGGAGTCTTGGAAAAGAGCTTCGCAATTGACATCTCATCCGATAAAGGGCATGCTCACCGGCCCCTATACGATTTGCGACTGGTCTTTCAACGCCCATTACGCCGATCGGCGTTCGTTGGTCATGGACCTGGCACAATTGGTTCATGAAGAAGCCGTGGCCTTGGTCAATGCCGGTGCCAAGTATATTCAAATTGATGAACCCGCCATTTCGACCCGCGTTGATGAACTGGATCTGGCCATTGAGGCTATGGATGTTGTGACTCAAGGCCTTGACGCGACAACCATCAGTCATATCTGCTACGGCGATTTTGAGAAGATTTTACCGGGTCTTTATGATTTGCCGGTTGACCAGCTCGATTTGGAAGCTGCCAATCAGCATTTTGCCTTGTTGGATTTGTTGGCAGGCTATCCTTGGCCCAAGTCCAAAGAATTGGCACTGGGTGTAGTGGATGTGCATTCTCACCGGATCGAGTCAATCGACGAGATCAAAGCGGGAATTCGGCAAGCATTGGAAATCGTTCCTTTGGATAATTTGTTAATCGACCCGGATTGTGGACTAAAGACCCGAACCTGGGAAGAAGCCGAGGCAAAATTGCGTGTTATGGCCAGGGCAGTGGAGGAAATTCGCGAAGAGGACGGTTTACGGTGAAGACTTTAATCGAGATATTGCAGGAAGACGGATGGATTCTGGGGGATGGTGCGGTCGGTACCGCGTTAATGGATCAAGGGGTAGATTCTGCGGTTCTGCCTCTGGTTCCGATGCGGCAACCGGATTTGTTGGTAAATCTGCACCTGAAATATCTCGAGGCGGGTGCGAAACTGATTGAAACACACACATTTGCTGCCAATGGTCACAAACTTGCCTCATTGGGCATCGATGCCGACGTGGTGGAATTAAATCGCAGGGCGGCACAAATTGCCCGCCATGCCCGCGATATTTTTGGTCAAGATGGCTGGATCATTGGGGTCATCGGTCCTCTTGCTCAGCCTGTGGATTCGCAGGTTGTGCCTTCTGTGAGCTATGACAAGGCTCTCGATTATTTTCGCCCGGTTGTGGCAGGGTTACTGGCCGGTGGGGTGGATGGATTTATTGTAGAAACCATGTCTGATTTGGGCACAGTGCGGGCTTCGGTACAAGCCATTCGCAACGAAAGCAATCTGCCCGTTTTCGTCTCCTTTGCTTTTTCACCGCAGGGGGCGACCTTATACGGAGTTACTCCCGAACAGGCCATAGAAGCCATGGCCTCTTTGCCGGGCGGGCCGCCGGCCTTAGTCGGAGCGAATTGTGGGAGTGGGCCAGCTCCTCTTCTGGATGCCATCATTCGCATGGCTCCAAAAGCAAAAGAGCTGGCGATTCCCTTATCGGCATATCCTAATGCAGGGCAGCCCGGGTTAGTTGACGGACATGTGCGCTATCCCGCTAGCCCACGCTATGTTGCTACTATTGCACCCGCGCTTAGCGCGGCCGGATGCCGGGTTATCGGGGGGTGTTGCGGAACCAACTGGGAGCATATTAGAGCTCTGGGGACTGCCTTGCATCAAAGCCCGGAAACTTTCTTGATGGCACCCTTAAGCGAAATCACGGACTCTGGGGCTTTGGGGGACGCAGAACATGGGGAAACCCATGATAAGGGGCTCTCGCAACTTTTTCCAAAGCGTTTTATTGTCAGTGTCGAGTTAGATCCGCCTCGGGGGGTGAATCCTCACCGTGTATTGGCAGCAGCCAACTCTCTGGCCGATCAGGGAGTCGATGCGATCAATATTGGCGACAGTCCCATGGCTCGGGTTAGGATGAGTGCGCTTACGACAGCGCGCCTCATTTCCGAACGGGTGCCTATGCAAACCATACTGCACTTTACAACGCGGGATCGCAACCTTATGGGCCTGCAAAGTGATTTGTTGGGGGCTCATGCCTTAGGCATACGCAATGTTCTGGCACTTACCGGAGACCCTCCGGGACTGGGAGATTATGCTCATGCATCGGCTGTTTACGATATCAATTCAATAGGCTTAGTAAAAGTACTGCGAGCTTTTAATCGGGGAGAGGATGCCTTAGGGCAAAAAATTGGCGGTCATACAAACTTCGATATCGGTGTGGGCGTGAGTCCCAATGCTATCGACCGCGATCAGGAAATTTTGCGTTTCCGTCAAAAAATCGAAGCGGGAGCCCATTTTGTCATGTCTCAGCCGGTCTATCAAGCCGAACAACTCAAACAATTTTTGGAAGAAGCAGGGTCATTGCCGGTGCCTTTGCTACTGGGAGTTATGCCTTTAATCTCTTATCGTCAGGCGATCTATTTGCACAACGAAGTGCCCGGTATCGAAATTGGGGAGAAAATTCTTCGACAATTTGAAAACATTCAGGACGGAACCGCCCTCGGGATCGACCTCGCCTTGGAACTGATTGAACAACTCACACCGTCCATTCAAGGAGTATATTTGGTTCCCTCATTCAATCGTATTGAGCCGCTTTTGCCAATCATTCGCTCTCTTCGGAAGAAGAATGGGCATGGGTGAAAAAATGTGGGTCACGACTGACGTCAGCCAAAAGTTCCCTGACTTGGTGAGGTGAATTAAGCCGATATAGGGCTTGAGTAGGATTATTCCCCACATGGATCGTGATAGCGGGAGAGATGGCTTTAAACGCATCCTCATCGGTACGGTCATCACCGATTATGACCGGCAGCACCGGGGATGGAAGCAGAGGGAAAACTTTGTTGGACAAGTCTTTCACGGCATCTCCTTTTGTGGGTCCGGGCTGCGGACGAATTTCCCAACACAGCTTTGCCGGGTGGATCACGATTCCCTCCATAGAAGACAGGCAAGTCTTCAAGGTATTGGCCAGTGCAGCATGTTGCGGTGCATCGACATGGCGATAGTGAATACTCATTGAGTATTGTTTGTCCTCAACCAACAAACCCGGAAATTGTTCGGGAAGGGCACTGATGCCCTCTAAAACTTGAGAACGCACGGTAAGAAACCGCCGGGACCAGCGGTGCAACCACAATTCATGATTGCAGTAGTACTCGGCCCCGTGGTTTCCGCTTTTGCTTAATAAGGGGTTGGGGAATAGATGATCGATATCGGATAGTGAACGGCCGCTAATCAAAGCGACATGATGGTATGGGCTTCTTGCCAGACGGTCCAATGACACGACAAGCTCTTCTGGGATTTTGACGGCCTGAGGGGAAGCGGCAAGATCCAAGAGCGTTCCGTCAATATCCAAAAACCAGGCCAAACTCTGTGCGTGATTTGATTTCATCAGGCCAGTTAGTGTGGCTAAAGTGAAATAATGTTCAGACATAGGATTGTGCAGCCGCCTTAAGTGTCACGAAAATGTCCGCCATCCACTCGTATATGGTATGGTTTTGAAGATGTTCCCGCATGCGGGCGATGCGAAGTGAGCGTTCATCAGCGGAAATGGATAAAGCTTCATGCAAAGTATTTGCAAACCCTTCCGGATCCAGAGGATTAATGGGGAAGGCTTCGTTTTCCAGTTCATGGGCTGCTCCGGCGGTTTCACTCAACAGCAATACACCCCGTTTGTCAACTTGGGCGGCTACGAATTCCTTAGAGACCAGGTTCATGCCGTCTACCAACGAACTGACCACAGCAAAATCGGCCGCCCGAAAGAGACCCATTAGTCTCGGACGGTCAATGCTATGGCGCAGGGTGATAAGAGGTATCCAAGTGGCACTCTGGAATTGTTTGTTTACTTCTTGGATCTTTTTTGCGATTCTGTCATATAGCACTCGGTATTCGGCAACTTCCGTCCGTGATGGAACGACAACTTGCACGTATGTGACCTTTTCTCGGTATTGAGGATACAGTGCATAGAATTCTTTGATGGCATCAAGACGAGGGAGCAAGCCTTTGGTGTAGTCTGCGCGGTCAACCGAGATACCGAGGATTTGATCACGTCTTTCCACATGACGCCTTATCCCCCGTACCCAACTGGATATCCGCGGATTTTGTACCAATTCCTCAATGGCATGAAAGTCAACGGAAATGGGAAAAGACTTCACATGGACCACGCGATCTTGCCAGGCAATGGTCTTATTGTCTCGGTCGACACTCACTTTCAAGGCGCGTTCCACCGTATTAATAAAATTATCCACATCCATATCACTTTGAAATCCGAGAACGTCTGCTCCCAAAAGTCCCCTTAATATTTCAGCATGTTGGGGACACAATCGGAAGATGGTGTGAGGAGGCCAAGGGATATGCCAGAAATGGGCAATAGCCACGTCAGGTCTGGACTTGCGCACGAATGCCGGCAATAAGGAGAGTTGGTAATCGTGCGAAAAAATCCACGCTCCCTGTGGGCTCACGGAACTAGCACGTCTAGCAAATTTCTGGTTGACATTGCGGTAGATTTGCCAAGCACGTCGCGAAAATTGGGCACGTTCTATTAACATATGACTGAGGGGCCACAGTCCTTGGTTGGAATACTTGGCATAATAACCTTGAACTTCTTCTTGATTTAAGATTATCCGGTGTAAAGTATATCGAGGATTTTCCGGGGGAACTTGGCGCTTGCCTCCAGGCGAAGTCTCGATATCAGCACTCCCGCTACCCCAGGCGATCCATTGACCGCCAATCTCCTGCATGAGCGGATCTAGGGCTGATACGACTCCTCCCGCTCGCTGCACGGTTTGCGTTCCATGATCGGAGCTCTCATCAATGTATGGCTCCCGATTCGTGACCACAACAAGAGGAGCCTCGATCAGTTGCTTAACGGACATGATCGTCACCTCTCTTGTGTCATATTGTACCATAATCGTTGTGATATAAGCATACGCTAGAATCATGCGGGATTAGGTTTCGGAAGATTGGAAGGTATGACGATTTTTCATGAGCCGTCGCAACAAATCACCAATTTCCGGAAACCGGAAGATTGTGAGCAGGACCGCATAAACCAGACCCGACAAGATTACCGTGATCATGAGCGCGAAGGCCAAGGGGAACAGGCCATGGATGGAATCGAGTGAAAACCACTGCCGCAGCAGATAAATAACAAGAGCCGTAACACCCGCCGTAACAATAATCTTTATCGCAAAAGGACGTAATACGAGGTCACGGTTGTGCCGGGGACGAAGTGCTTTAATGGCTAATAGAGTGGTATTGACCCATGCCGCAAGAGCCGTAGCCAAAGCGAGTCCGTCGGCTTGCAAAAGTCGCACTAAAATCAAATCGGCGACTATGTTCACGGAAATGGTGACAATGCTGAAACGGGCAGGGCTTTTGGTATCCTGAGTGGCAAAAAACAACTTTTGCAGGTAGAATGAAAGTCCGAAGCCAGGCAATCCCATAGACCAAAACAACAGCGTACTGGCAGTAATGTGAGTGGAATAATTGGAAAAGGCACCATGTTGATAAATCAGGCGCATAATAGGAATAGCCAAAATCATGAACCATAATGTGATGGGTACAATAATCAAGACCACGAGCCGGAACCCTTTCATAGCCAATTGTTTATAAGTGGCCACATCATGTCGACTTTGATGTTGAGACAAACGCGTGTAAATAGGAGTTGTTAAAGAAGATATCGCCAATCCTACGGGAATTTGTACCAGAACATAGGAATAGTTAAGCGCGGCAATGCTTCCTGTAGCCAATGACGAGGCCAAAATACGATCGACGATGATTCCTACTGTACCGACCGATGTTGTAAGAAAGAAGGGGCCGGCCATGCGGATCATTTTTCCCAGAAAAGGATGAGTGAAGTGCCAACGCAAATGTAAGTGTATGCCGGCGCGTTTAAGGACCGGCAAGGTCACGAATAGTTGGGCCAGCACGGACAAGAGAAATCCCATCGCCACGCCTTGGATGCTGAAAAAGTGCCCGAGGACGATAATGCTGCCAATGCGGACAATGTTAATGGCCACGGGAGACAATGCGGGGTATAAAAACTCCTCCCGTTCTTGAAGAATCCCTACAACTAACCCGGATAGTCCCCAAAACAAGATTGTGGGGATCATGATGCGGGTCATAGAAATCGTTAGGGCCAATTTATGATCGTGAAAGCCAGGAGCTATCAAGTGCATCAGCCAAGGAGCAAACAGTTCTCCCAGCGTAATCAAAACAAATGACAAAAGTACAATGGCGGTAAACAGTTCGTTAATGAAATTTTGGATCGACCGTTTGGATAATTCTCTGTCAGCTTGAGTCATTAAAGGAATGACGGTAACGGAGATGGCGCCGTTGATTGTGCTGAAAAGCAGGTTTGGCAATACAGAGGCCATAAGCCAGGCATCGGTGAGAGCCGAGGTACTAAAGTATGCCGCCATAACCACTTCGCGAAAAAATCCGCTAACTCGGCTAATGAGGGTGGCGGCAAAGATAATTCCGGTGGAAATCCCGATGCTTCGGCTTTTTGTTCTTGGTGACGAAGCGTGTTGAGAACGACGACTATTCAGCTGCCATCCCGCCTTCCAGATGAGGGACAATTTTGTCCGAAACACTATTTTAGTATACCAACAACCGGAAGGGCTAGCGTTGTGTCAATGGAATTCTATCAAATATCAACGATTTATTGCCGACTTCCGAGACCAAGCCGTGCGCCTGTGCTCAGTCAAGTTCCGTGTCTTTTAGCGTCAAGGGAGGTCATCCTCAGATTTCCTCACGATGCAAAAAATTAGTCAAGGACTCGGCACATAATCAAAATCGCAAAAACCCATCAACATCCAACTGCGTGGGTTAGTAGACGGACGAAATGGGTAGCCTATAATGAATAGTAAAAGCATCAACCGTTGGAAATGAGGCGGATTATGGCCGAACACGAATCCTCAAAATGGGCAAACAGACTGGCGATGGGACGAGACGCCGTGGTGGTTGTTCTCGGCACAGGTGTAGTTTTGATCGGCCTGTGGTGGATCTTAAGCCGATTGGGCAATGTCGTTGTGGTCTTAATGATGGCGGCAATGTTCGAAATTACCCTAAGTCCTTTGGTAGAGCGTCTTGCCTTGTACTGGAAGCGGCCTTGGGCTGTATTGGTGGTTATGTTGGGGGCTGTGCTGGTTTTCGTGGTCGGTGGCGGATTTCTATTTACGATCATTGCGGGGCAACTGGCGGTCTTGATCGCTAAGTTTCCCAGCAATATTCATACTTTGATACACAGTACTCCCGGACTTATGACATGGTTTAAGCACTTGGGTGTGCAGGTCAATATTTTAGAGTTGGAAAACCGTGTGTTTAGTAGTATCGGACAAATATCCACTTTTCTTGTAAAACAGACGGTTACACTCGTGACTCATCTCATTGACAGTGTGGTCGACGGCGCGATTACTATTTTTATCACCGTATATCTGCTATTGGATGCCAATCGGATTCAAGGAGCGATGCTCCGGCTGATACCGCATCACCAGCGAGAAGGCTTACTGGCGGTAGAGCATACCCTCTCTCGAGTTATCGGAGGATATGTGCGGGGACAAATCATGCTTTCTCTGATTGTCGGGACGGCTTTTGGCTTTGGGACCTGGCTAATCGGATTGCCGTTTCCGTTGGTCATCGGTGTATTTGCGGCCATAATGGAACTAATTCCGCTGTTGGGGCCTGTTTTAGGCGCCATTTTGCCTGTGGTTTTGGCACTGTTTAACCATCCTCTGATTCAGGTACCGGAAGTGCTGGTTCTATTAGCCGCAGCGCACTTGCTTGAATCGCAGATTTTGGGTCCGAGAATTATTCGCAGCCAGGTCGGGGTGCATCCTGTTATCTCTGTCATTGCCTTAATGATCGGTGCGTCTTTGCGAGGAATTTTGGGAGCTCTGTTTGCGGTACCAATCGCCGGAATCATTGTCGCGGCATGGGTAGCCGGTGTCCGGGTATGGCGAGAACGCGTGGTATTGCCCTCTCAGCCCACTCCTCCCTTAGATTAGGAAGGCGGCAAGAATGACTGTGACGAGAAATATTTCGCGGTTTGCCATTTTGATAGCGCATTGCTGTATTTCCCACTATAATAGGAAGAGATGGTAAGCACTGGTGTGAGGTTTTGGGGGGAGTGTAAAGTAATGTTATGCCCTTTATGTCAAGAAGGATCCTTGCACGAATGGAAGGATGGCTCCGGTCATGTCCACATTGGATGCTCTAACTACCCCAAATGTCGTTTTATTGCAAGTTCCTGGGACGATGTATCAAACATGTTAGCCAGGTTTCAACATCCATTGGCTCCAAATCAATCATCATAAGCACCAACAAAATAAGGGCGGCAACTATCCGTCCTTAGTTTTTCTTGAAATTCAGTGTATGGCTTCACTGTCATGAAGCCTTACACGTGAGAATCCGATCCCTCAGCCGATTCTCCGGCACCTCCTCAATCCTCTTGGTGCGTCCCACATACTGAGAATACCACCGTCTTGAGTTGTTGTCAAGATCTCGGTAACGCGCCAAAATATTCTCCCGATTGCGCTCGTTTCTCACAGTGCTCCAAAACATAGGAAGAGAACGAAATTGAGACCCAAGGAAGATCTTCAATCTTTCGGGTTTCTCAAACGACACCACAGGGGTTCTTAAGCCCTAACCAAGAGGATTCGTCGTGTTATTGTC
Source organism: Bacillota bacterium (assembly GCA_021821465.1). GTDB lineage: Bacteria > Bacillota > Sulfobacillia > Sulfobacillales > Sulfobacillaceae > Sulfobacillus. The sequence continues at coordinate 49,967 of JAKACM010000009.1, read as the reverse complement.
CAGTCTAGGACACTCCCTCAAATCCGGATAAAGACGGATCCCGGTCTCTTTGGGAATGATTGACGATGATATAATTTCTTATCCGGTCAAATTTGGTGAGAAATCATATTCGTGTTTTTTGTTTTAAATGAACTCCCCTAAGAACTGATAAATCAGTTGCGAAAGGAATGTCAGCGAACATGCGAATAGGAATAAGTGGTGTGAACGGGGGAATCGGGCAAGCTGTATTTGAACAATTTACGGCTCAGGGGATCGACGCGATAGGTTTTGCGCGGTGTCCGAAGTCGGGACAACACCATTTGGATATGCGAATGGACGAAAAGGACATTGCGTCGAGGATACAAGAGGCTGCTCCCGGAGGTTATGATGCGTGGTTCAATTTGGCGGGAGCAGACGTGTTGACTCCGGAAATGCGTCGTAAGCCGTACATGATAAGGCTTCAAGAGCTCTGGGAAGTGGATGTGGCCGGCACAATCAAATGCTGTCGCGCTGTGATTCCCCAGATGAGGGATCATGGCATAATTGTTAATATGACATGGGATGAAGCCTTAACTGGAACTCATGGCGACTCCGCGATGTTATACGGAACCGCCAAGGCTGCCATTATGGGGTACAGCCGTAATTTGGCGAAGTCATTGGGTTCCGGTGCGCGGATCTACTTGCTGGCACCGGGATGGGTGGCCACCAGGTGGGCCCACTCCTTAAACGCCGAACAACAAGAACGGTTGATCCGCCTGAGCGCGGGGAAAAGGTGGATTCACCCTCACGAAGTGGCGATGGCTGCATGGCAGTTACTCCAAACTTGTCCTCCGTCAGGCTCTGTAATTCCCGTGAATTAAACCCTAATCTTTCGGAGGAGAATGAAGATTGCAGATTCCACGGCTAGTGATAACGGCGCCGGCCAGCGACCAAGGTAAAACTATTGTGGCCACAGGACTGATGGCCGCTTTTCGACAGCGCGGTTATCAAGTTCAGGGCTTCAAAGCGGGCCCGGATTATATCGACCCAAGTTATTACCGACTGGCTAGCGGCCGTAGCGGAAGAAATCTCGATCTCTGGATGCAAGCAAGTCCCGGTGACACCGTGCTAAGGTTTGCCAAGGGGATGAGAGGAGCCGATGCCGCCGTCATCGAAGGTGTTATGGGATATTTTGATGGTTATGGACCCTTATCCAATGATTCCAGTACCTATCATCTTGCTCAAGTCTTGCGCTCCCCCGCACTCTTGGTAATCGATGGACGGCATAGCGCCAGAAGTTTGGCAGCTGTGGTCTTGGGCTTTCGTCACTTCAGCGCACCTGATCTGCTTGCAGGGGTGGTGATAACCAAGATTGGAACCCAGAGGCATTATCGTCTTCTGAAAACGGCTGTTGAGAGTGAGAGTGGTCTTCCTTGTTTCGGATTTATTCCGTATAGCGAGGATTTGGCGATCCCGCATCGGCAGTTGGGTATTCTTCCGGCAGAGGAGAATGTCGGTATTTCTAGGACGATAGAGCGGTTGGGTAAAGAAATTGCCCATTCTCTTGATCTGGGTCGCATTTGGGAAGTAATGAGCGGGGCTCCTGAGCTGGATATCCCGAAACCCCCGGCGATACCCCATATTTCTCACGGCCATCCACTAATTGCTGTGGCCATGGATGAGGCTTTCAACTTCTATTATGCCGACAACCTGGAGTTGTTAGAAGAATTGGGTGCACAACTTGTGTATTTTAGCCCGCTGGCGGGGGACATCATTCCCCAAAATGCTCAAGCCTTGTACCTGGGAGGCGGGTTTCCGGAAGAGTTTGCGATGACTTTGAGTTCTCAACGGGACTTGCTGCAAACCTATCACAACCGAATTAGGCAAGGTCTTTCCACCTTGGCTGAATGCGGGGGGTACATGTTTTTGGCGAACGATCTGATTAATAGTTGCGGCGAACATTTTCCTATGGTAGGTATTGTTCCTCACACTGTAGTGATGCATAATCGATTGCAAGCAGTGGGCTATCGAACCGCTACTACGACTTCGGACGCTTTATTTTCGGCCGGGTCGGTATTCAGAGGGCATGAATTCCATTATTCTCGGGTTCTTTCTGAGGAAGTGGTCTCAACCGCCTATTTGTTGGAGGGAAAACAGGGTAAACGCCACCAAGGGTATCAAGAGCCCAATATTTTAGCCGGCTATGCCCATTTATATCTTCCTTCCAACGTAAGGGCGGTTAGGCACTGGTTGGACTCGCTCTAAAAGCTGCGCGCAGTCAAAAAGGGTACGTATGTGATCCTGAGGGCATTCTTCGTGGCCCTAGCGCGAAATCCGAAAGAGGGGCGCAACAGAAAAGGAAACTAGTACCGATAAGGATCAACAACTCCCTGGAAGTTGTCGGGGGAAGTGTGTCAAAAGCTCGGGCCATAATTGAGAACGGGGTGAACCGGAATAACAAACCGCTATCTGACCATTCACGGGCATTTTTATCAGCCACCCAGGGAAAATCCGTGGCTGGAAAGTGTGGAACGCGAAGAATCGGCAGGACCTTATCATGATTGGAACCAACGGATTACCGAAGAGTGTTACGCTCCCAATTCCCATGCTCAAATATTAGACGAGAGTGGCCGTCTTTGCGGCGTCTCCAATAATTATTCCCATATGAGCTTCAATTTTGGGCCCACGTTGTTGACGTGGCTACAACGTCATGACCCCAAGACCTACTTAGCGATACTGGAAGGAGATAAACTGAGTCAAAAATTCTTTGGTGGTCATGGCTCGGCCATTGCCCAGGTGTATAACCATATCATCATGCCTTTGGCGACGTCTCGAGACAAGGACATGGAAATCGCCTGGGGTGTAAAGGACTTTGTCCATCGGTTTGGCCGATATCCTGAAGGTATGTGGCTGGCCGAAACTGCCGTGGATTATGAGACGTTGTGGCTGTTAGCGAAGCACGGCATCAAGTTCACGATCTTGAATCCCGATCAGGCGTTGCGGGTACAAGCCCCGGGAGGAGAATGGATCAATGTCGAAGACGGTAAGATTTCTACTCACCGTCCTTACCTGGTTGATCTCATGGATGGACAAAGCATTACCGTTTTTTTCTATCATCCGGCACTCTCACGGGCTGTGGCTTTTGAAGGCTTGCTTAACGACGGCCGTTATTTTGCCAATCGTCTCATCGAGGGATTTGATCCTGCCGAAGAAGGCAACCAACTCGTTAATATTGCTACCGATGGAGAGTCGTACGGTCATCACCACCGTTTTGGTGAAATGGCGCTGGCTTATGCATTAGATCTTATATCCGGGCTTGATGGCGTGCGTTTGACTAACTATGGCGAGTATTTGGAATCGAACCCTGCCATGTGGAAGGCGGAGATCATTGAAAATACATCATGGAGTTGTGCGCATGGCATTGAAAGATGGCGCAGCGACTGCGGATGCCAAAGCGGGTTGCACCCGGCATGGAACCAGAAATGGCGTACCGAACTAAGACAGGCCATGGATTACGTTCGGGATACTGCCATTCCACTGTTCGACGAATGGGCTTGTCGCTGGCTGAAGGATCCCGAAAAAGCCTCCCACGACTATATCGACGTCATTTTAAAGCGGGAACAACCTCAGATCAAGGCCTTTATCGCTGCCCATCAAGTGCGCCGATTAGATGTAAAGGAGACGAGTCGCGTTTTTCAACTGATGGAATTGCGTCGTCATCTGTTGTTGATGTACACCAGCTGTGGTTGGTTTTTTGACGATATTGACGGATTAGAGGCCGTTCAGGTGATAAAGTACGCAGCCCGAGCCATTCAATTGGGAGAAGGATTGTTTGATGTGCCATTGGAGAAGCCTTTTTTGGAAATTCTCGAAGGGGCAGGAAGTAACCAACGAAATCTTAATGGCCGCATAATTTTTGACACCACTGTGAAAGGACTTATGGTGAAGTTGTCGCGGGTAGCGCTCCATTACAGCATGATGCATTTGCTGATGCATTACGACAGGGCTGATTCGAACAACATTTATTGTTACGATGTTTATACCCGAGACGAAGTGTTATGGAGATCAGGCCCAGTCAAAATGGCCGTGGGCCAGGTCCAAATTGTCTCGCAGACCACGCTTGAGAGGGAGACATTTGCTTATGCCGTTCTCCATCTGGGGGATCATAATGTGATTGCCGGCGCCAGAGCTTACCCCAATCGAGAGCTTTATCACCATATGTCGCAACATCTCTCTCAAGCCTTTCACGCAGCGGATTTTCCCAAAGTCATTCGCTTGTTGGATCAATTCTTTCAAGGCCAGACAAATTCATTGCGCCACTTATTTTTGGATGAACAGGAAGTGGTTATCAATCAGCTCGTGAGTAATTCACTTGATGAAGCTATAATGTACAACCAGCATATATATGAGCACAGTGTCTCTTTCATGCGCTTTTTGAAAGGCATGGGCCAAGGAATTCCCGATATCCTCCGCCAAGCTGCGGCCGTCTCCGTTCGTGAAAAATTTCAAAGTCAACTGAAGAACGAAACCATTAATTTCGCGAAATTGCGGCAGTTATTGGGCGAAGCGCGGGAATGGGACTTACTTGATGATTGGGATGATTTAGCCTATCATTACGAGATGTTTATAAATAGGCTCACGGAACAATTGAGCCAAGACCCCAGTCATTTAGAATATCTCGATCGTTTGACCCAAGGCGTCGTCATGGCCCAAGAGGAATCATTGCGCGTGGATTTTCAACAAGCTCGACTGGCTGTATTCCGGCTTGCGGGCACAAATCTGGGAAATGATGAGTCAAGGCGGTGGCATGAGTACATGACGAAACTGGATGAATTGTTGGCGATTCGCAGAGGCTAAACGGCCATGATGCAAGGAATGAGAGCCTAAAATCAGGGCTTGAAGGAGCGAATGGGATGACCCTGGACGGGCGTACACGGGTATACATATTTCAGGTGAAACCCTCCGTGGACGGCGGAAGGTATCCTATTAAACGGGTTATCGGGGATCATGTGGTGGTTGAAGCAGATTTGGTGGCTGATGGACACGATGTGATTTGCGGACGTTTGGGCTACAGACAAGTTTCCGGCACGTCGTGGTCTTACGTAGAGCTCAGGGCCCTGGACAATGATAGATATCAGGGGGAATTTAGAGTCCATGAACTGGGTTTGTACGAATATATCATCGAGGGATGGATCGAGGAATTTCTCAGTTGGCGCCAACGATACGACAAAAAATTGTCCTTGAAGCAGGATATCGATGTCGAAATGCAAATCGGCAGAGACATTATTGGTCGTCGCTTGTCTCTTCATCAACAATCGGCGCCGGTTTCCCAAGCCGCCAAAGAACTGGAAAGTTGGCTCGGACAATTTGATCAATCGGGACATAGCGAGTGCTCGGCGATGTTGCTTTCGTCGCGATTAGAAGAGCTGATGCGAGCCTTGCCGGATGTGTCCTATGCTCAACACTCTCCGATCTTTTTGGTTCGGGTGGATCCGTTACGGGCGGGATTCGGGGCTTGGTATGAATTTTTTCCGCGGTCTTGTGCCACTCGAAAGGGTAGTCACGGAACCTTAAGAGACTGCGAAGAGTTTCTCGGATATGTGGCGGATTTAGGGTTTGATGTCATCTACCTTCCTCCTATCCATCCTATTGGGTTTACACACCGAAAAGGGCCCGATAACCAAACGGTAGCTTCTTCAGGCGATCCGGGCAGCCCTTGGGCTATCGGCAGCCCGGACCCGGAAGGAGGACATTTTTCCATTCATCCGCAACTGGGCACGCTGGAAGATTTCGATCATTTCCTTCAACGGGTGATTTCATTAAATATGGATTTGGCTCTCGACCTGACATTTCAGTGTTCACCGGATCACCCCTGGGTTGCGGAGCACCCTGAATGGTTTCGCCATTTTCCTGACGGAACCATCCAGTATGCCGAAAATCCGCCAAAAAAATACGAAGATGTTTTCCCCTTGAATTTTGAGTGCGACAATTGGCGCGCACTTTGGCAGGCATTGCTCGACGTGGCGGTGTTTTGGGCAGATCGGGGGGTGCGTATTTTTCGGGTGGACAATCCCCATACTAAACCTTTGCCGTTCTGGGAATGGTTTGTTGCAGAATTGCAAGGGCGATTCCCTGATGTGATCTTTCTCTCGGAAGCGTTTACCAAACCCAAATTAATGGAGGCTTTGTCGAAAGTCGGATTTACACAATCCTATACCTATTTTGCCTGGCGGAACACAGCACCGGAACTCAGGGAGTATGTGTCTGAGTTGGTTTACGGTGAAAAGAAGGAATATTTTCGGCCCAATTTTTGGCCGAATACACCGGATATCCTGTCTTCGTATTTACAGAGCGGTTTGCCCCAGGCCTTTATGGTGCGATTTATCCTAGCGGCTACCCTATCCCCGAATTATGGTATTTATGGACCGGCTTTTGAACTTTTGGAACATGAGTCTTTGTCAGCCGGCACCGAAGAGTATAATCATTCGGAGAAATATGAGATCCGCACTTGGGATCTGGCTCGCACACCAAATATTCAGGAGCTTATTCGTAAAGTCAATGGTGTGCGTCATCACGAAACTGCTTTAGGCTACCAAGGCCTTTTGACATTTCACCCTATAGACAATCCCCAAGTGCTCGTCTATAGCAAACGAGATAAGAGCTATCATTCTGTGCTGATTATGGTGGTGAACCTCGATCCTATATTTACCCAGTCCGGTTGGACGGCCCTGAATATGGGCGCCTTGGGCTTACGAGAAGATGCCCGTTTTGTTGTTCACGACTTGTTGACAGGAGCGCGTTACAACTGGGAGGGCCCTTACAATTATGTGGAGCTCCATCCCGATAGGTATAATGCTCATCTATTGCGAATTGAAGAAGGGATATGACTTGCGCAATGGCCAACGCCTAGAAGCACGTCCTGATTGGTATAAGGACGCTATTATTTACGAATTGCATGTTCGAACTTTCTATGACAGCAACCACGACGGAATCGGCGATTTTGCGGGACTGACCGAGAAACTGGGGTATCTGTCCGAACTCGGCGTGACGGCCTTATGGCTTCTGCCATTTTACCCCTCACCGCGGAAAGATGATGGATATGACATTTCTGATTACATGAATATTAACCCCGACTATGGCACATTGCGAGATTTTCGACGGTTTCTGAGACGTGCGCACGAATTGGGTTTGAAAGTCATTACAGAACTGGTCATCAACCATACCTCGGATCAACATCCTTGGTTTCAGCGCGCACGGCATTCGCCGTCCGGTAATAAGTATCGTGATTATTATGTGTGGACTGACACGCCCGACAAATATGTTGATGCTCGGATAATTTTTCCGGATTTTGAACGTTCTAACTGGACCTATGACGATGTGGCGGATGCCTATTATTGGCACCGCTTTTACTCGCACCAACCTGATTTGAATTTTGATAATCCCGCCGTCAAGAAAGAAGTTTTTAAGATTTTGGATTTCTGGATGGATATGGGTGTGGATGGGCTGCGGCTGGATGCAATTCCCTATTTGTTCGAACGTGAACAAACAAATTGCGAAAATTTGCCGGAAACTCATGCATTTTTGAAAGAATTGCGTGCACATATTGATTCCAAGTACTCGAATCGTATGTTGTTGGCCGAAGCGAACCAATGGCCAGAAGATGCCGCCTTGTATTTTGGCCATGGCGATGAATGTCACATGGCTTTTCATTTTCCGCTTATGCCACGCATGTTCATGGCACTTTATATGGAGGATCGTTATCCCATCATCGATATCCTCAATCGCACCCCGCCCGTCCCTTCTTGTTCGCAATGGGCCATATTTTTGCGTAATCATGATGAACTGACTCTAGAGATGGTAACGGATGAAGAACGTGACTATATGTACAGGGTCTATGGCAAAGAACGGCAATTCCGTATTAACGTGGGTATCCGTCGGCGATTGGCTCCTTTACTCGACAACAATAGAAGGCGAATGGAGCTCATGAATGCTCTGTTAATGACACTGCCGGGAACCCCGGTTCTATATTACGGCAACGAAATTGGCATGGGCGACAATGTGTATTTGGGAGATCGGGACGGGGTCAGAACACCCTTTCAGTGGAGTCCGGACCGCAATGCCGGATTCTCTCGGGTAAATCCTCAACGACTGTGCCTTCCCGTGATTGTGGATCCGGAATATCATTATGAGACGGTTAACGTCGAGGCCCAACAAAATAACCCGTCAAGTTTTTTGTGGTGGACTCGGCGGATCATTGCATTGAGAAAATCGTCCCGTGCTTTTGGGCGTGGAACGTTGCGTTTTGTGAATTCGGACAATGCGAAAGTCTTAGCTTTTGTGCGGGAATTTGAGGGCGATAGATTTCTTATTGTAGCCAACTTGTCGCGCTTTGTCCAAGCAGTTACGATCGAAAGCCAAGAACTGATGGGACAGGCGGTCATTGAGTTATTTTCACGAAACAGTTTGCCGCCCATCACGAAACCCTCGACGGTCTATACTCTGGGACCCCATGATTTTTATCTCTTCCAATTGCAAGATGTCAATGTGGCGGAAGAAATAGTCCCTTCGCCGTCGACGGATACAGTAGAGATCGATGACTTGAGCCAGGTGCCGGAAGTGCTTCAAGCTCTCGAAAAACCTCTTATTGACTACCTGCCGTATCAACGTTGGTTTGCAGGCAAAGGACGCAGAATTTTGGCCGTCGAATATGAAAGCTGGATCCCAGTATGGGAATATGGAGGATTATGGATTCTTCGCGTCCATTACCAAGGTGGAGGCGAAGAACGTTATGTCGTGCCTATTGTGTGTAAATCGACAGGGGACGACGCGGTAGTGGGTAAATTTGTGATGAAAGGAGAAGAGTGGAGTGTCACAGACGCCACTGACAGTCCGGAATTTTGGAATCATGTGGCTCAGAACTGGATTCTTTCGGACCGTTTGACAGGCAGACAGGTTGAACGGCATACGACAGTAGCTTGGCGTGGGCAAAACCGTCTGTCTTCCCCACATATTGAACCTTTGCCTTTGAAAGTGGAACAAAGCAATACCTCTGTCGTATATGGCAATCGATGGATTCTTAAGATCTTCCGTCGTTTGGAAGACGGGATCAATCCGGATTGGGAAGTCGGACAATTCATGACGGAGCGTCGTGGTCGAAGCATTACACCTCAAACGCTGTTAGGTTTCCATTACCGCCACCGTAACATGACAGCGCAACTGGCCATTCTTCAGGGATATGTGACAAATGAAGGGGATGGGTGGAATTATACTTTAGACAATTTGGGACGTTATTTCGAGACAATTGCGGCACGGGATTTGGTCGTGCATCCCGTTTCAAACCGGAATTGGTGGAGTAATCCCTCAGTTCTCGTAGACAAGGATGTATTAGCTGCCATGGGTGAATATAGCTCTCAAGCTGCACTACTGGGCCGCAAAACTGCGGAAATGCACATGCTGCTGGTATCCGATGCCGACAATCCCAATTTCCGGTCCGAACCCTTTTCTGCGCTGGATCAAAGGGCTATGTACCAATCTATGCGCCAAAATGCCGATCGGGCACTAACGGACTTAGAACGTTCATTGCCCCTTTTACAGTACGGGACAATCGTCGAAGCAGCTCAAAAGATTTTGGCACAAAGAGGCCAGATTGAAAGGATTTTTGAACAGGCTGTCAGGAAAACTGTCCAAGGAGGTAAAATTCGCTGTCACGGGGATTATCATTTGGGTCAATTGCTCTATACGGGCCGGGATTTTCTGGTGATTGATTTTGAAGGCGAGCCATTGGTTCCATTGAGCCGCCGACGGATCAAACGTTCGCCCCTGAAAGATGTAGCGGGCATGATTCGCTCCTTTCACTACGCAGCTTTTACCCAAAGCGTACATCAACGCAATTTTGGAATGCAGAGGGAAAAGCTTGAGCGCTGGGCAAAAATTTGGTTCGAAATTACCCTTGGCAGATTCTTGGAGGCATATCAAATGAACATGGATCCGAAACTGATTCCCGAAAAGGATTCGCGATGGCTTTCGGCTTTTCTGTTGGAAAAGGCACTCTATGAACTTCAATATGAATTGCATCACCGACCTGATTGGCTCCATATTCCCTTGGAAGGCATTACAAGTCTTTTGGAACCTGAAACGTGAGACGTACCAAGTTTCCTAGACTCCCAGGACAATTGCGCAGAAATCGAGTAAGAATGGGGAAATAGTGCCACTGCGCCAGGGACGCGAAACAGAGGGATGGGATGAGGGCACGAGGATTTAAAGAAAGGCAGGACAATCAAAAGCTGATGGGGAGGTCTGGTGGAAAAAATGGATATGAACTTGGATGACGCAACACTCTATTTGTTTAACGAAGGCACGCTGTTTCGGATGTATCGGCACTTTGGCGCACAATATGTTGATCTTCCGCGTAAAACCGTGCGTTTTGCCGTCTGGGCCCCTGCTGCCAACCGTGTGTCGGTTATCGGGGATTTCAATCACTGGGATCGGTCTCGAAACCCTATGCACCCTTTGGGCAGTTCTGGCGTATATGTCACAACTGTAGAGGATTTGGAACCTGGAACGTTATATAAATATTATATTGAAAATTTTGAGCAAGGTTTTTCCAAGGAAAAAGCAGATCCTCTGGCTTTTGCGATGGAAATGCCCCCGAAAACCGCGTCGGTACTCATGCAATGGAACTATGTTTGGGGAGACGGAGAGTGGCTCAAAAACCGCGAACAAATTGATGTGCGTGTTGAGCCCCTAAGCATTTATGAGGTCCATTTGGGGTCGTGGCGAAAACATCCTGATGGCACTTCTCTTAGCTACCGGGAACTCGCGGATATTTTGGTGGCTTACGTGAAAGAAAGGCGGTTTACGCATATCGAGCTGCTTCCCATCATGGAACATCCCTATTACGGATCATGGGGTTATCAAACTACTTCCTATTTCGCGCCTTCGTCGCGGTATGGAACACCCCAGGACTTGATGTATTTTATAGATTGTTGTCACCGACAGGGGATCGGGGTCATTTTGGATTGGGTTCCCTCACATTTTGCTACGGACGACTTTTCACTGGGCGAATTTGATGGCACTCACCTATACGAACACGCCGATCCGCAGCAAGGAGTTCATCCTCAGTGGCATAGTTATCTTTTCAATTACGCACGCAATGAGGTTCGCAGTTTTCTCATTTCCAGCGCATTATTTTGGCTGGATTATTTTCATGTTGACGGGTTACGTGTCGATGCGGTAAGTTCTATGCTTTACCTGGATTTTGGCCGGGAACAAGGCCAATGGATAGCTAATCGGTATGGAGGACACGAAAATCTGGATGCCATAACCTTTTTGCAGCAAGTCAATCGCGTTGTACGGCAGACATTCCCAGGGACCGTTATGATTGCTGAGGAATCTACGGCGTGGCCCGGAGTGACAGGGAAAGCAGAGAATGGTGGATTGGGTTTTGATTTGAAATGGGACATGGGTTGGATGCATGACACTCTATACTACATGGGCAAAGATGCCATATATCGTCGACACCATCATGATCTCCTCACTTTTCGACCCATGTATGCATTGAGTGAACAATTTATCCTGCCCTTATCCCATGATGAAGTCGTCCATGGCAAAGGCTCACTGCTGGAGAAGATGTCTGGTGACCAATGGCAGAAATTTGCTAATTTGCGTTTGCTTTTAGCCTATATGTATGCTGTGCCGGGAAAAAAATTGCTGTTTATGGGCGCAGAGCTTGCTCAATGGCGCGAATGGTCACACGACCGACAACTTGACTGGGAGTTGTTGGATGCCCCCTCACATTTGGGGGTGTCGCGACTGGTTGAGGATTTGAACCGTATTTATAGCCAAAACCCGGCACTATTTGTACGGGATTATGATCCGGGTGGATTTGAGTGGTGTGATTGGAGTGATCGGGATGCCAGTGTTTTGAGTTTTTCCCGTAAGAGTGATAAGGAGGAAGTTCTATGTGTGTTCAATTTTACGCCCGTTACGCGTTACGATTATCGATTGGGGGTATGGGAGCGGAGTTTTTGGCAGGAGATTCTTAATACCGACAGTGTTTGGTATGGAGGAAGCAATCAAGGAAATTGGGGAGGTGTGACGGGCGAAGACAAACCATGGCAGGGGAAGCCGGCATCGTTGAATGCGACACTGCCACCCCTTGGGGCAGTGTTTTTCAAGAGAGAGAGTTACCGTTGAAAGGGGTTAAAATCTTCGAGAGGCGTTAGCCGAATGTGCCGAGAGAACTCGGGGTAACGGGCTTGTATGGCTTCATACATCTCGTTAGCGAGCCGGCGGTAGCTGAAATGGCCTTGGGAACGACTGCGCAATTCAATGATGTAGGCGGCTTCAGGCAAGTCCATGCTCATGAGGAATCGACGCCGGTGCGCCAATGGGAGCAAATATGATATGGATGGTGAATTCGCGTCCAGCTCCGACAAGCGGTCATAATGGTTGGTTAAGCCAGTGGTGAATTCCCTTTCGCTCCTTGCTCGAATCAAAGGTTCCGGAATGGAAAATGACAATTCCGGATTGAGCTGTTGAACAATTTTGTGAACTCGCCGATGACGATTGAAATCGCGAAAGGCGCCGACATCCACCACCATATCGAACTGTAACGGCGCTTGCCGCATTAAGTGGGGCCAGTCGTCATATGGACTGCGTCCGGCGAGCGCCAGGGATATAAGTTCCTCTTTTTCGGCGCTAGGCAGATCTTGGGCATAAACAAGACAAGATCGATATGAGACTTGTCCATAGGCATAGAGCAACTGAGCGACTTGAGAATCGATCAGTGGAGGCTGGATGGTGAGTTCCACATCCAATGAGGGCAAAGGGGGCAATTTCTGAGCCAGTGGCTCAAAAATTCTTCTCAAATCCAAACGGTAGGAATCAGCTTCCGTATATTTAACTAAAGTTGGTAAGATGGGTTGCCCATTTCCCGGCTCTGAGAAATTGACAGCCGGGTCCTTCGCAATACTGTCTTTCAACTTGTGGGCGATCTCCCGAAGTTCTGGGAGGGAGGACGCCATTAGACGTCTGATTTGCTGTTCAAGAACTCGGGCGCTGGTGATTTGTCCTAAACTCGTCAGGGTGTTGAGCGGTAGGCAATAACGGGCAATATCAAATGCCCGGGCTCGCATCGTCCGTTTGTAACTCTTTTCGGACATGGTGCCTGGTTTTGGGTATTGGCCAATGAGGAGGTCCAGGCTTTGCTCATGGATTTGCCGATACAGTGTAAATAGCTCTTGGGTTAGAAGGTCATAAACGAGCGGCTTTTCTTCGGGACGGTAATATGACGATTCATCAAAATTTTGATAGCGTGTTGAGCGTTCTTGTCCGTCCCATAAGGGTTCGTCGACAATGTCCATGGCCGCCAAAATAGAAATGTCTTCGATGGCCACTGCGACGTGAGCCAGGTCTGCAATAGAGGCATGACCATAGTCGAAGTAGAAAGTCTGCAGAAATTTTGCCGCTTGGTCGTTCGACAACTCACGGAGGTTTTTTTCTAACGGTTGTTTGGAACGTGAGTATTTTGCCATGCCGTAGGCAAGAATTTCAGGTGGAACGTTTGTCACCGCATAAATGTGTGGCATGAATGTCTCCCCAAATTTTTTCTCTAAGAACCAAGGAGGAACTATTTTTTATTCTCCATGATATATTACCATAGTGGCGGGCTCACTCGGATTTGGGTCGCGTTTCATCCGGTAGGTAAAAGAGCCATAGGTTAATTTGTCATTAGCGAGTAGGAATGTTTTTCTTCGTCAAGAACATCACATGTCCCAGATGATTGCTTGCATCGCTAGGCTAAAATTTGAAAGAGTTGGTTCTACTCAATCGAAAAGGGTCTGTCTGTGACAAAATCCGGGGTGCACAATCCAAGAGAGACGGCCTTAAACTGCGTGTGCGCCCGGATTTCTTCGGACACGTTCACTTCGGTATTATCCAGCGCACCGTAAAACCCCGCTGTTTAGGGCGGGGATATAAGGCGCTCGCCGTCAGGCGATAGTCTTGTGGCATAACGCCCCATTGGTGTCACTGTTTAAATGGGTTTGCTCTTTTGACAACAGAACATATTGGCGGTTGTCTCCTCGCCATCGTGGGAGGCGTAAAATATATCGCGTCGTCAAGACCAGACGTTAACCGGATTCGGCGAACGATTAGTCTACGTAACCGGAGACCTTGAGGCGACCGGATAGGGGGCATTTGGCTAACCCTTTGCGAGTAAAGCTGACGTCAGCCGGCTCCTCGCCACACTCTCCTCCCTTCAGGAAGGAGAGTGTGTGCGGGCGGCAGCCCACACTGGATGCTGAACATCTAACAGTTCTGTTGGACAGATCAGCGCGGCACAGTGGTCAATGCCGCAAAGGATACATCTAGGGCGTTGCCGTGAGGTCCCGATCCGAGATGGGTAGGTTGAAAGCGAAACGCTGAATGCCGATGCGGCGGGATGAACTGGGGACGCTGCGTACTCGGCGGAACCCCAAACCCCCTCCACGGAAGGGCTAGTGAGGCGCCCAACCGGGAAACCATGGGCAAACGTGATAGTCCCGGCCTAAGACGGGAGTTAGGCAGCCCTGTCGACCACGACAACGGGGTATGCGGTTCATCACGTGGAGGGTTAGACAAGCCAGTGTGGGTGACCCGCCGAGAGCTCTTGGTGACCTTCAGAGGGCACCGACCTATCAGGGTATCCGAAGTGGTTGGTGGTGCAAGAGCAGTCAGAGCGCCTTCATAGTAGCGGAGTAGCCCCAAGACCATAACTGGGGGTGAAGTGAAGGAAGGCGTGGTTACGGAAAAGTTAATTCAGCAGCAGACATGTCAATCGGTAAGCCTCCGTTGCGAAACACTGCCGAGAGGGTTCTGCTGGCGAGGAGACACTCAAACTTGAAACACAAGTTCGAGAGTAAGTGACGTAGAGCGGTGTGCGGGAAAATCGCACGCACCGTTCATTGAGGGGCTGGCCTCGTAACAGGTCGGCCTACTCTATCAAGAAGAACAGATAGCTGTGTGAATTGGGACATGGGAGTATGCCGTCTTCTAATCGTCGGCATGATCACCCCGGTCATGGTTGCGGGGTGCAGCAAATATGGAGAACGAGGCGGAACGTTGAGCCCCTTGACCTCAAGATTCACATGCTTCCGGGGATGAAAATGTTTGAACGACTAACTCCGGTCTCCTGTTGGCTCTGCCTGGCTCTCGGGTCGCCCCTACACCATTTGGGGCCTCACACAACATTCTTCGGCATCGAGTGCTTACTATCCCGGCCGCAGACGAATCGTTCCGACCCTCTCGGGAGTTCTTGCCAAGCAAGACTCTCGCAGTGTCCTTGTGCTCACGAGCCCGTGGGAAGAAGTGACTTCACTTCCGATGCGCTAGGCATCCGCTCGCAACAAAAATCTAGCGCAAAAGGGATCAATTTTCAAGATTTTGGCCCCAAAACGAACCAACGGGCTTACATCCCCAGGCTAAAAGCCGGGGCTTTACGCCCGATTTTGGTAATGGGTTAATGTCCAAACCAACCAAACCAATCTTAGCGGCGATCCATCAATCAAATCCAAGGATGTCAAAATTAGGAACATCAAAAACCGGGGAAATACTTTAGATTGGGTACCGATTGGAATCTTGGATCCTAAATAACACTGGTAGATAGTTAACGGTAGCGTAGTCCAATGAGCATAATCGCAGCGGAACGTCCTGCACTGGATAATTGCCCGAGTTCGGAGAGTTGGCAGTCACCATCTTGATGAAGAGCGTGAGCGATTCGTAATAAAGTACGCTGTTCGGGACTGTATTGGGCAGCTTGTTCGTGTATTGCTTCCCAATTGACAAACCGATTATCGAGATCTACCCATCGCATCAATTGTACCCGCTGAGTATCCGAAAACATAGGCAAAGAAAAGGCCTCAATAACCGCGTTCCACTGAGGGGTCTGCTTAACCCAGATATGAGAGCCGACAAGATACTGGTAAGTTGTCATAAACTTCCTCCCCTAGGAACAGTTCTCTAATCCATATTAACGCAATACCTGTCGAATGTGAAAAGAAAAGATTGGAAATTCGGATTTTAAGTCATGTTGAGAAGAAATATGTGAGATATGATAATAAGTTCACAGCAGCGCGAGGGGTGCCTTGGACGAGTCTGTTTCGTATGATATAAAAAGGCATGTCACATCGTTACTGGTCATTGTGGGGGAAAGGAAGGAAAAGCGATGCGGCATCGTGAACGCGAAGGACAATCATGGCCGCCTGACGGGCAGGCTGGCTGGCAAAAGTGGTTTGCTATTATCACGGCGATAATTTTTTTGTCATTGATGTTTGGAGGATTCATGTCGCTATTTATCCGTTAGGACCCTAGGATGCAAAAAAAATGATAAAGGTGGTATGCTAAAGATGATTGAGTTTACCCTACTAAAGATTCGATGACTGTCGGGCCCAAGTTTGGAGGGAGGCGAGACGAATGGCTGGTGAATTCGATCATTTGTCGCAACTGGCACTGGATGAAGCACGTCAAAGCGGGTATATGGAAGGACATGCAGACGGATTAGAAGAGGGGTTGGAAACCGGTTTGCAAGAAGGGACGCTTCTTGCTCTGCGTGCGGCCTTGTTGCGTATGACGAATCATCGTTTCGGATCGACGGAGAATTCCTTTCGGCTGCGAGTGGCATCGGAAAACAAGGCGGAACAACTATATGCCTGGATGGATAAGATTGTCAGTGCCTCGGGAATTGATGAGGTGCAAGACCTCTTTACTCAATAAAGACGGGAATTTATGCGGGATGAAGATTCGAGTACGAGATGGACAAAAGGATTAATAAGGGACGGCAGAGTATCACTGTGAGATGCAATGCTAAAATTTCGCAGTATGCTGAGTCCCTTTATTGTTAGTCGGTGAAAAACGTGCTGTTCCTCCGGCGCAATAACGAGGGGAGAGAGAACGCTTATGCCAAATCCCTCTTTGATCATAGACTTAATGGCTTGAGTCGTGGAGAGAACTAAACGGATATTGAGTTGTTGAATATCCACATTAACGACGTTTAAGGCATCTTCCAAAGTAGATCGCGTTCCTGATCCGGGTTCACGGATCAACAACGGCTCCTCCATAAATTCATTTAATTCGACATACTGGCGATTACACCACGGATGATTCTGCCCGACAATGACTTGCAAACAATCCGAAAAAAAAGGTTGAACAGTAATTTGCGGGTGTTGCAGAGGACTTTCTATCAGACCAATGTCACATTCTTTATGGAGGACGTGCTCAAAAACGGCACGTGAATTGGACATCATGACGGATACACCGCTGTCGGAATGGAGTCTACAGTATGTCGGCAAAATTTCCGGCAAAATGTATTCCGCAATAGTGAAACTGGCACCAATGGTGAACCTTTGAGGGCGAGCTTTGTGGGTACGAATAACCGCATCCTTGGATTCGTGAGCCATGCGCAAGAGGTCATTAACGTAACGATACAAAACCTCCCCGGCCGGTGTTAGGTGCACGCCTTGGGACGTTCTGACAAACAGCGGGCTATGGTAATATTGCTCGAGCTGTTGTATATGTTGCGTGACCGCCGATTGCGAGAGATTTAAAGACCGAGAGGCTTGGGACAAAGTTCCAACTTCTGCCACGGTTTTAAATGTGGTCCATAGTTGCTCGTTCATGATTGACTCCTTGAATTAGAAGTTGGCAGTATAGTCCATAGTGGCGTCAGGAAAATGAATTTGTAGATAATATTATACCGCATTCTATGGGAGGCTGACTATAATCAGGTTTTCCACAAAACCTCGTCGTTGAGTTGGCAATATCCGGGAGAGGAGGTCGGGTTCATGGCGCAGTTTATTCGTGTGGCGACTGGTGCCAATGCGAGCGACCTCGATAAAGCAGTGGAACAGAGGCTTAAACATTTGGTAGAACACTGGCGAGTGAGCGAAAGCAAACGGTCGTTGTTTTTCGCTCGATATTTCACCATTGCGATTGGTGAGCCTATGCGAGGATCACGGATTTTAATCAACCCCTTGGGAGATGCCCAAGCGAAATGGCCAGCCCCCTTGGGATTGGGTTGGGGTATTGTTGCAGACGGAGCCGACGTGTTGCGCATGCCTGCTTATGATCCCACGGGTGGGAGCTTGGATGAAAATGTATTCGCGGTGACCCAAAAACTACGTCTATCGGAACGACCCCGGATCTTGTACTTGGGAACGTACCGAGATGGGGCTGGGTTATCGACATTTTTTTCGGCAGTGAAAAATATTTTAGCAAGTCAGGGCGAAGGTATCTTATTGGGAGGTCTCGCATATCGGGATAGGCTGGCGCCGGTAGTAGCCCATTTAGGATTGGCACAAAAAATTATCTTTGGACCGCCATTATCACAGAATGAACTTTCGGGTTTATACCGCTCAGCCGACTTGCTGGTATATTCTGAGCGAGATCCTGGCCTTTGCTATCAGCTGCTGGATGTCTTTGCCCATGGCCTTCCGGTCATATTGCGTGATACCGAAGACATGAGAAACTTTTGGGGATATCCTACCCTGCTTGTGGAGGGGAATAAGCCCGAAGCATGGCAGGAAGCTATCCGGGAAGTCATCGATAATTCTCGGTTACGTGAAGTTCTCATCCGCAGAGGGCTCGAATTTAGCCAACCTCATGAAAAAAAACAAGTGGCTCGCCAATGGCGGCGGATTTTGGAGGAAATTAGCGGTGAACCGGTGCATATGATTCGTTCGCGGGAGGATTGAAAGTAATGTTGGGTTGGCTTGACGATTTGCTGTTGCCGGTAGTGATCGAGAGCCATGGACCGGGTAATCGACTGTTTGAGGAAAAATTTCATGGGCGCCGCATGATACTGTGGAAAAATGGTGACAAGGGCTTTGGCATTCCCTGGCCGTGGTTTCCTCGAAATGTGACGGTCTACGGCATTGGGCGAGAAAGAGAAAATGTTCACATATGGTTTGTGGGTCAACCCAAGGGACAAGAAGAGATGAGTTGGCGCGACTTAATTCTCGCAGTGGGACGGAAGCAAAAAATCTTGACGCCTATAGCCGAACAAATGGCGGAGGAAATTGCCAAGCCACTGGCCATTGCAGTTTTTACAACTGCGGGATGACCCAAATGCGCACAGGCAGTTCGCCTGATTGGAGCCATGAGTCTTCACAATCCTCTCGTATCATTGTATGCGATTGATTTGAACGAAGCGAAAGAACTTGTGGATCGTCTGTCTATACGTAGTGTTCCGACTTTTGCTATGGGAAAAGACATCTTGGCACTTCCAGTGAATGAGTGGATATTGGCGCAGGTTATAAGGCGCTATGGTTCAAGTGACACCGATGATCTGTAGCAGCGAGCTCGGATGAACGGATCACCAATGGAACAAAACAAATGGGGATTTCCTTAAATGAGTGAATAAGGGAGTCCTTTTTGTTTGACACAATGCCTGAGGAATTCGTGTCAGCATTTGTCGTGGGGAATGGTTGCTATAGGGCCTTACCAAATGCCAATAGCCGTTGATTGAAAATCTGGGTTGATGATGAGTATCGATCAAGAAACTTTACCCGATGCAACAAAATAGTATGTGAATTTAATTTGTTTGAAATATGGTCCTATCACAGTGATATCGGAGTAAAATAAAAGCAAAGAACTATAGGGGATGTTTAGAAAATGGTACATGTTACGGCCATACAACAAGTACTGGCCGTTATTTCGGGCCTAATTGTGGGATTTAGTCTAGGATTAATCGGGGGTGGCGGGTCCATTTTGGCAGTGCCGCTCTTACTGTATCTTGTCGGTATTCGCGATCCCCATCTCGTCATCGGTACCACGGCGTTGGCTGTGGCGGTAAATGCCTATCTTAATTTAATTCCGCATTGGCGAAGCGGTAATGTTCGATGGACCCCTGCGATTGCTTTTGCAATTCCCGGTGCCATTGGAGCATTCGTGGGATCTTCGATAGGCAAGATCGTTAACGGCAAGGATTTGTTATTTCTCTTTGCCATCCTTATGTTGGTTGTAGCACTTTTGATGCTGAGACCAAAGAAGTCCGAAAGCGGTATGCATTTTCACTGGCATTCCAAGATGTTTTGGCAGGTTATTCCCGCAGGGTTTTTGGTTGGTGCCGTGTCCGGGTTCTTTGGAATCGGAGGCGGGTTTCTCATTGTACCCGGTCTGATCATGTCCACGGGAATGCCCATGATATATGCAATCGGCACGTCATTATTTTCCGTCGGGACATTTGGCTTAACTACGGCTATTAACTACGCAATGTCGGGACTAGTGTTGTGGTTAGTGGTAGTAGAATATATCCTCGGCGGAGTAGCCGGCGGTGTTTTGGGAACGAGGCTGGCAAATCAGTTGAGCAAGCATAAACGGACCTTGAATTTTGTCTTTTCCGGGGTCGTTATTATCGTTGGCATTTATATGTTAACGCTTAATGCATAAGAATTTGGCATGAACAGAATTTGACGGTTTTCCGGGTATCACGCCGCAACCTGTCGGGCTGCGGCGTGATACAATTATGTAGTGCGCCCTAAACCGCTCTAGGTTTTCAAGGGGATCGACTTTTTGTGATA
The DNA here is from genome assembly GCA_021821465.1 of Bacillota bacterium. GTDB lineage: Bacteria > Bacillota > Sulfobacillia > Sulfobacillales > Sulfobacillaceae > Sulfobacillus. The sequence goes on along the minus strand of JAKACM010000009.1, from coordinate 29,454 downwards.
AACAATGCCTACGGAGAGACGGTGGTTCGGCTGTATCTGAAACAAAGCCGGCAGATTGCAGGCTCACCCCAGCTCGTATGTGACGCTCGGCCCAGAATCGTCCGAGGTTCTAAAGGCCGCTTCTGTCGAGATTTGCTTTCGGTTCATCCGACCCATATGGAAGATGATAACTTTCTCGATAAGTCGCACTATTCTGCACTCAAGAACCGGACACGTCTCGATTGCTTCCCAATGAGTGTGTCAGAAAGCAAATCCTCAAGGGTGATCGCGCATGACGTTCCTTTTGCGACTGGGGCCAACTTGGTGAAGGCAGGTGGATATCGTTTCTATAAAGGGTCAATTGGTCGAGATGTCAGTGACCGCAGCACCACTGACCACAGTGTTGGGTGGGAGTTTAGACTTTTTTGCTTAAGCCGAAACCCTTTTTGGTGACAAGCTTGTGAATTATTGAAGAGACTGGATTCTAGAAAAATGGCGAAAAAAGGCCATGTCTAACCGGGAATAATCAGACGTTCGTGTCTGATATTTGAGATATTGAGGTGAACAAGTGGCTCTCGTTATCTGTGCATTGATTGGAATGGTGATGGGAATTGCAGTATGGGTTAATCCCCGCATATTTATTGCCATGCTGTTAATCGCGGCAGTTGCCGTGGAAGTGATTCATCACTGGTATGGTGGCATCGGCCAATATTTTCCATGGGTGTTTGTCTTTCTAGCCGGTGTCTTGCAAATGGGCATGAGAGGATGGAAAAAATGGTGGCAATTCCTGGATAATCATTTCAACTGGATGTTTGTGTTTGTCTTGTACTTTCTGGGAATGGTTGTTTCGACGTTTATGGGTATTCACCTGTCTACCTCAATCCGTTATGTTTTGGGAGTGCCGGCGGTATTGTTGGTCTCGGTGGTGATAATTCCATGGTCGCTTCATAATCGGTTGACCAGTTTCACCGCCATACTGCGCGTGATAGCACTAACGGGGTTGATTGTGGATATAGCCGGAGGTGTCGCAGCGATTGCGTACCATACGGGTTTTCCAGTTCCGGTGGGTCACCACATTTTGTTGGCATGGCAATGGCCCTTTGCCAACAAAAACACATTCGGTATGCTGCTCACGTTTTCTTTGCCGACAGCTTTCTACCTGGCACTGGACCAACGTGAGAACACCCCGACGCGCGTTGGCTGGATTATTGCGAGTATCCTGTTATTGCTGGGGGTAGCGCTTAGTTATTCACGATCGTCATGGATCGCCAGTTTAATCGGCATTGTTATCTTTGTGACATTTTATTATGGGAAAAAGGGATTTTTTAGCATGTTGGGTGTTGGTGTTGTACTTTTGGGCGCATTGATAGCTAAAACGGGTATTCATAGGTGGGAACTGCTGTGGAGCAAAGGACTTAACGGACGGATCTTGTTGTGGAAAGCTGGTTTTAAAGCTTTGCAGCATCACTGGATATGGGGCGTGGGCCCGGGAAACTCGCCACTGGCTTTAAAGCCCTTTGTGCCTCACATTTATGTGGGTTTGACGCCTTCGGATTCGATACTGCGGTCAGCTGTGGAATTGGGCATTGTGGGGTTATTATTTTGGCTGATCTTTATCGGTGTTGGAATGATTGGGCTTTTAACGCGATACCCTTGGAGAAAGAGCAATTGGGAAGACAATGCTTTGTTTTCCGTTATGCTCGCTAGTTTGGCCCAACAAATGGTCGAATCCATTTTGATTGGGGGGGTCTCTTTTGGAGATTTCTTTTTTACCATGCTACTCGGAATCGCTTGGTACCGGGTGTGGGTGCTGCCTAAGAATCGAAGTCTTGGCCGTGAATCCTATTTATCCCGATCGAATTCCAGGCGCATTTCTTCCAGACGGCTTTAAAGATGGATGAGTTACTGATCTCCCTTGAAAGGGATTTGGATGATTGTACGAATCAGGATGGACACATCTTTGAGCCATGACCAAGTTTTGGCGTATGCCAAGTCATAAGCCGCTTTTTCCTCGGGTGTGGACGAATAGCTGCCCGTTACCTGTGCCAAGCCTGTCAATCCGGGAGTGCTAAGATGACGCAATTCGTAGAAGTCGATATTGCGTTGATGTTGGTCCACAAAGGCCGGGCGTTCGGGACGAGGGCCGACTAGTGACATGTCGCCCGTGAGAATATTCCATAATTGCGGTAATTCATCAAAATGAGTGGCTCGCAAAAATTTCCCGAATCGTGTCACCCTCGGATCATCGGTCGTTGATAATACCGGTCCAGTAGCCTTTTCCGCATTCGGAACCATTGTTCGGAATTTGACTAACATAAATTGACGGCCACCTGTTGTGATGCGCTCCTGCCAGTAGAGTACAGGCCGGCCCGAGTCCAGAACAATTCCCAGAGCAATCAGCAAAAGAAAGGGAAAGATTCCAATGAGTCCGAAAAATGACAGCACAATATCGGCCAGACGTTTTACGGCGGTGGATCCGTGGCGAGCTCGAATTGACGCAAGGGAAAACATGGGAGTTTCACCCAAAGAGGTCAGTTCCGATCCGGCCACCAACAAATCGTAGGTATCGGGTTTCCATAAGCAGGGTATGTTATAGCGCATGCACACAATGAAGTACCGGGACTTGATATCCTGATCTACGCTGCCGAGCACAACTGCGCCGATGCGAGACATCAAGCCCGAGGGTAGATCATCATCCGCCTGAAGAAAGTGGACGTGGATTCTGGGTAAATACCTACCCGCACGGATTGTGAGCTCCGGCCACTCTTTTTGTGGTCCAACCACTAGCACATCGACATGGGGAGATGTGCGTAACCACCATGAACGGTAAAGAAGCCGCCAACCGACAAATAAGAACATTTGAAGGCCGGCCGAAATCGCAAAAACACTGCGCGGGAACCCAATATTGACAATCATAAAGGACACCATTGCGGCAAAAAAAGTGTTCACGATGATCGCTGTTACAACGGCACTTATCAGTTCCCGCGACGTTTTTGACGTAGCCCGATCGTAAAGGCCATAAAAGAAAAACAGTAAAATTAGCGACAGAGTTTCGAATGGGAACAGCCGTAAAAATGCATCAAAATTGTACGGAGGCAATCGAAACACAAAACGGATCATGAATGCTATGATGTTCGCGGCATTAAAGGCCACGATATCGACGGTGGCTGCAAAAAACCAATAACGGAATGTTCGTTTCATTAATTCTTCCTCTAATAAAGGTACTTGTTTCGACTCTATTTTCGCTCAAATGACGTGGACGAGCAATAACATTTGCAATTATGATACATTCATTGAAAAAAATTTTGGCGAGTGTGGGAGGAGATTGTGGGTAAAAGGGCAAAATGGATGTGGGGATTGATGGCAATCATATTGCTTGGAGGGTTGGCTGTATGGCGTTATGGACATCCTCATTCTTCTGTGGTATCAGATAAGACCAAGACCACAAGACGAGTAACCCAGTCGGGGAGGATTAATCATCCCCAAATTTCGCAATCCAGATTGATGGCTGGAGTTATTGAGGGGTTTTATGGCCCACAATGGTCTTATGCCGAGACGAAACAAATGTTTGGCTTTATGCAAAGAGAAGGGTTAAACACATTTGTTTATGCTCCAAAAAATTCTCCATACCTGCGTGCTCAGTGGAACCGGCTTTATCCGTCCAATAAGTTGAAGGGAATAGCCGGGCTCGTCCACGCGGCCGAACGCGATCACATTCAATTTGTCTGTTCTATCAGTCCCGGCTTATCGATTGACTATGGATCGGCCAAAGATCAAGGTGAGTTAGAGGCAAAGATTAACCAATTATGGTCGGTGGGTATTCATTCATTTATGGTAAGTTTTGACGACATTCCTCCCCAATTGCCGCCAAGCCAAGCTGGGGAATATCATAATAATTTGGCCTTGGCGCAAGCTCAATTAGTGAACAAGATCTACGTCGAAGAGCGTAAAAAGGATCACATGCTCACCATGTTGTTTACCCCCACAGCGTACTGGGGGCTGAATAACAATACGTATTGGAACACTCTGAAAATGGATTTGAACGCCAAAATTCCTGTGATTTGGACAGGTCCCGGTGTGTTATCCAAGACTATTACTCAGCAACAGGTTTTAACGGTTAAGCATGACATGGGCCATTCTTTGATCATTTGGGACAATTATCCGGTTAACGACTACACCTATGTCATGGAACACCATCCCCAATTATTCATGGGACCTTTAATGGGACGAGGTGCACAGGTGTTAAGTGCCGTGAGAGGATATCTCTTCAATCCCATGCTGCAGCCATATGCCTCCGAGGTGGCATTGGCTACGGGTGCCAGCTATCTGCGGCATCCTCTAACATATAGGCCGCAACAGGCATGGCTACACGAATTGGCCCTTTGGAAAGAACCCACCGGAAAGGCCCTCCAAAGTTTCGCGGGTGCAAACTCGGTGAGCTATTTGAATACTGAGCCCTTGGACCAGCTTAATAGTCATATGAAATCTTTTTGGCAAAGTTACGCAGGCCATAAAAATTTGATGGGATCGGCTCTATATAAGCAGTTTGTGCGCTGGAATGACTCATCCGCCATCTTGCGTGATCATCTGCCTTCGCCATATTACGATGAGATTAGACCATGGCTAAACATTTATCGGCAAGAAGCCCAACTCGGGATGCATGTCTCGGCGGCATTGGCTCATCCGCAATTGACCAGTGCTTCCTTAACGCGTCAGTTGATCACCGAGCAGAACAGAATCAATGGATCGGCCTATCGGTTAGGTGTACATGTCATGCTCCAAAGCTGGTTTGCTAAAGCTTTTCGTCAACCGCCGTTTGTCTTGCGGTGAAGTGCGGAACGGATAAACCGGCGCAGGAGAGAAGGACGAACGGGGGTGCTGTGAGAGGTCTATCTAAGACATGCGGGTTCATGATCCACTCAGAATCCCCACGGAAAAGTCGGGGCAAGAGATAGGCCGCGGAGCCGGGACGATGCGGCATTGTAAATCTTGCTAACGAGCTATCGAGGCAGGATCGGGCACGTTATGCATTGAGAAGGCGGGCCTCGTAAGAGGTCGGCCTTCTCAATTAGTGTACCGGCTTGTTATTATGCTGTTCTTGGTTAATGTCGAAAAATCCCAATACCGCTGCCATGAACAGAAAGCTTCCTGGCATGAGCCACAATGTAAAGGAACCTATGGCGCCACCTATTGTCGCAATCAAGGCCAACCAGGCTGCCCACCTTGCATTGACCAGGAACAGGACACCCGAGATGAAACCTAAAATACCCATGGCCACGGTAATGTGGGAAAACGTAATGCCGTAGCCGCTCAAATGCTTTAAGAGGGCATCGTAAACACCCGGAATGTGCTCAAATAGGCCCGCTAAGACACCGACAATGCCTCCAATGACACCCAATGCAAAAGAAAGATATTTCATGTCGTTACGCGGGACTCTGGTCCTTCAAATAACGAAGGACCAGTGCGTCAGATGTTGCCTCGCACCCGCATCTCCTTTCTCGAACGCGACTTCGCCTATAGGACATCAGAGGTTCTTAGCATGACGCGGGTATGACCTGACCAGATGCGCCTTTACCCGCCACAAGTCCGACGGTGTTTGTGATAAACTTCTTCACCTCTTCACGGACTTTAAACCTACTAATCGTGCGTCTCCAATAATGGCCAGGGTCTGTCGAAGATTTTGGATAATTTCAACCGATATTGCTGAAACGAAATATTTTTCAGGGTGCGAGCACTAAATCCGCGAACCGGAATCCCGCCGTGCAGAACCCAGCCCACGCCTTGGCCTTCATCCAATGAGATCAACATGCCCCGCAACCGCGGACGGAATGTGGGTCCAGGTGTGCCGCTATCAATGCGGCTGATAACAGTATTGCCGACAAAATTGCCTGCTATTGCTGCCACTTGGGCCGTCGCCGGTATAGTCTGACCATCGACAACAACATGCCAGAGATCGCCTGCGACAAAAACATGAGGCAATACTTGCCCGTACGCATCGGCTATGGGATATCCCGATGAATCCAATGGCAATTCTGTGGCTTGAATCCACTTTGGGGGGGTAATGCCCCCAGCCCAGATGAGAACGCCGTACTCGTAATGATCTTTTTCCAATTCTATCCGCGGTGGGTTAACACGTTGCAATTTTTGTCCCATCACGACGGTAACTCCGGCAGCACTCAACCGCCGATAAGCGTATTGTGACAATCCAAAACCCAGTGCAGGCAAAAGCCGATCGAAAGCTTCCACCAAAATCACATCATGGTCTTCGGCGAGCATGCCGGCCACTTCCACGCCGGTTAAACCTCCTCCTATGACCGCTACACGCTGTTCTTTCGCATACTGAAGCTCATTCTTGATCTTTCGAGCATCTCCGGCGTCGCGCAGTGTATGTGCGACGTCACGCAGCCCTGGAATGGGGGGCATTGTCGGCTCAGAACCCGGGGTGAGAATTAGCCAGTCATACCGTACTGTCTCATCGTTGTCTAAATAGACGACCTGGTTCTTCACATCTAAGTTGGTAATGTATCGTCTTATATGCTCGACACGGCTTCCGGCCAGAAGAGTATCATAGGGGACAAGGTGGTTGTCAATGCTACCTTGTTTCCCTAGGGCTTCCGGCAATTCAGGAATTAACTGGTGACCGCTACCGGGTTCAATCAGGATTATTTCCGCGTTTGGAAACCTTTTCAGTGCACCGATGGCCCCTAAACCGGCGTAACCGCCGCCTGCGACCACAATCTTCTGCACAACCGTTTGCCTCCCTACTGTGGGCTATTTCCTTAATGTTTTATAATGCCATAATCCTTTCGTATTAGCAATTCTAGCTAGACGGTTGTTGGTGGTACTTGTGTAATTGAATCAAGGAGAAGGTACTTTTGCCATGAATATTTAGAGTGGTGTCGCCAAAGGCCTGTGATTGTTGCCAAAAGAAAATTCGTTCTGGTGAAATGATTCGAATCCTCGGGGAGGTTCGATGGAGGACGCAATACCGTAACGAAGATAAAGCTGAGTCAGGCGGCGCCGGAGATTTCTTCGGTAGCCGCCATCGATCTTATATCCTGGCATATGATAGACTTCGGCAAATTGTCGAATCCGCGTCCGTAACGGTGTGTGGGCGGCGGTATTGTAAAAATATTGATACATGGAAGGAGTAAAGTGGGCTACGCTGGCCATAAGCCACCGAACGTTGAGAGAATGGCCCATGGCAAAAATGGATTCCAAGGTCTTGTCATCGTCAGTTATAAAGGGCAGAATGGGTGCCAAGAACCATGCTGTGGGGATATCGTGACTTAAAAGCTCTGCCATGGTATTGATCCGCCGTTTAGGATTCGGAGCCCCGGGTTCCAGAATTTTTACCGTTTCGGGATCCAGCGATATAAGGCTCACGTGGATTTGCAATTGTCTGCGCTGTCCCATAAGACTAAGGAGATCAAGGTCGCGAAGGATCAAGGGAGATTTGGTCGTAATGGTTAGTGCGTGACCGGTTTTCACCAAGACTTCGAGTATTGAGCGAGTGATGCGGTACTTTGATTCCAGGGGTTGATAGGGATCGGTGGCCGTGCCAAGCGCTATGATATTGTTCAAGGGGACATGTTTCAACTCTTTTCGTAAGACATCCGCGAAGTTATCCTTCACAAACAATGTCTTGCGGAAATCTTGCCCAATGTCTAAATTCAGGTAACGATGGGTCTCACGCGCATAACAATACTGACAGGCATGAGAACAACCTCGGTAAGGATTGGCTGACCAATCAAAGCCAAAGGAGGGGTTGCGGTTGCTATTTAGCGCGTGCTGAGACGAGATATGAAGGACGTTAACCATTGTGTCCTAAGCCGCCTTTCTCAATGAGCCCGAAATGCTCGAATTTCCACGAATGGACTATCATGATGCCGAGCGAACTACCGATTCTGTACCATCAAAGGATCTAGCAATATTCGGAAATGACTCTGTCTTATGCCGCAACAATCAACATGCTGTTGCCCCAAGAAAAGTCCTATTGTGTGGTTGCTTCTGGAAAGAATTATTGGGTCGTACTGCCGAAATCCCATCGTCTCTTGCTCCTGGTGCTTCCAATGGCGATGGCTTCTCTCGTGATTTCGCGACACCTGTCACCTTAATTTATTTAGGAGTTCGGCGCCAAAACGGGAAAGAGAACATTTGTTTGTATTATAAAAGAGTGCATTGGGAAACACAAGAGGAACTTTTGGGAAAGATCGCACCTGTCATCGTGAAATTGCGACTTGCAACATAATCTTTCGAACTTGCAGAGAATACCCCTATGACTCGTTTGGATTGGGGACTTTCAAGAAATGGGTCCGAGTGTGCCGGCAGAGCGCAAAAGCAAAATAAGGCCCCGGCCGTTTACTTCCGGGGTCTTACGGGTTGCTCTTCTTTGTCATTCGGTTGAAATGTTGGGGTCTGCTTGCTCCGAAGTGGGGAGTACCTTTAGAAAACGATCCGGCATCTTGGAAATAATGCTCTCGATCCGCGAAAGTGCCATATTCTGCTTTGTCGTGGTCAGAACACGCAGGACAGGTTCCATTAAATTGCGAATCTCATCAATATCATGCTCATTTACGGGAAGAAGCGCAACTTTAGCCGAATGTGCGAGACGTTTGAATAAAAACTCTCGTGTTAAGCCTTCTTCCGGATGATGAAGCAGATAGACGACTCCGCCTGTCATTCCCGCTGCCAGCCATGGCCCTGGATCAGCCAACACCAAGCCTCGACCGCGAGTCATGTATTCGAAGCCGAATCCTTTGATGGCTGCACTTTCCCACAATGAATGGGCATGTTCTGGAGTTGGAATGCCTTCGCCTAAAATTATTACGTCCGCGCCAGCCAAACGTATGCCTGCTCGTGCATCCGCGGATCCCTGGACAATAAAAGTGCCGGCTTGAGCACCATAGGCCATGCTTTTACCCACATGTCCTCCATAATACAGACCTTGGCTGTTAGGAGCTTTAACCACGGCGATGAGCCCGCCGGAAGCACCTTTGGCTACCCCATCCTGAGCTCCGCCGTGAGCGATGAGGTGTACACCGTGACTCAGAAAGGCTCCAAACCCTTGGCCTGCCACACGTTCTACGGGATTAACAACAGGTGTCTTGATGTCTTTGTAGCGAATACGCTGCCCGGACACATTGGTGCCAATAGAACGGCTGTTTCGGAGAATTCTGAGGGAGGCACGGCGGAAGTCGGGATTAGCGATAATGCCCACGGCCTGATTCCCGCTCTCTGCAACCCATTCATCTTGTTGAACTATCTCGCTGAGTTCCCTTAAAAAGCTTTCGTAACCAACGCGATCTTGACCCACTGTTTGTCTTAGCAAATGCATTTGTCCCACCGCATCTTGGGCTGATTGGAAACCGAGTGCACGTAGGTGCATGCGAACCCCATCCGCCAGACCTTGAAACACATTCACTAACCCTTCCACGGCAGCATCGTAATCTTGAGGGATGTAGCGCTTGAGTCCTCTCTCACGAGCCTCTTCCACAGATTCAATCTGAGTGGTAATACCGACATGACAAGTATCCAGTTGGCAGTCACGACAGGCGGTGCATCCCAAAGCCATCATGCTGAGGGTACCAAAACCGACACGGTTTGCTCCCAGCAAAATCATGCGAACGACATCGGCGGCGCTGCGCAAGCCGCCGTCAGCCCATATTTCAACGCGGTCACGGAGTCCCGCTAAAGTCAAGGCACTGTGGGTTAATGGAACACCGATATCAGCAGGAAGTCCCACGTGCCGCAGAGCATGAGCTCTGGCAGCTCCTGTACCGCCTTCGAATCCCGAAAGACTAATCACGTCAGCTCCCGCTTTGACAATTCCGACTGCAATCGTGCCGATATTGGGAACAACAGGGACTTTTACGGACACCAAAAGTTCCGGGTTTGCTTCCTTGAGTTCATCAATGAGTTCTTTCAGGTCTTCAATAGAATAGAGATCGTGGTTATTGCTTGGTGAAATCAGATCTACACCCGGAACGGCATTGCGTGCGTGGGCGACTTTCACTGAGACTTTTTTTCCCGGGAGATGACCTCCTTCTCCGGGTTTTGCTCCCTGACCGATTTTGATTTCCGCGTAGCGTGCTCCATTCAGCAAGTTGGTGTTCACCCCAAAACGCCCCGAGGCGATTTGGTGTCCACGCCAGTAATAATAACGGCCAATCATGTCAGGGATCTCTCCGCCTTCTCCATTCATCGATAACATATTGAGACGTTTTCCTGCCTCCGCGTATGCACGAAAAGCAGTTTCTCCTTGAGAACCGAAAGACATGGAAGAAATAACAAACGGCAAGGAATGATCACCGACTTCTAGGGACACGGTCATATCGTCATTTACCGGTTGTATGGTCTCGAAGGTTACGGTGTGGCGCAGGGCAATGGGATGTTTGGCTTCGACCTGTTGCAGGCGTTCTTCATATTCCCGGGCATCAAGCGAACGCTTCGCTAATTTCGTCACGGTCTTAAAAACATAATTTGTCGCACGAGGTATCAACTGCAGCCTGGCATTTTCGTTCTGAATGGAGAAGCGCTGACTCATCTGTTGAACTCTAAGCTCTAGCCACGATTCGTAAGAAGGGGGGGCAAAGGTTTTGATTCCCAGCACCTGGGCGACATGCTCGGGAAGACCGATGGCAGAGAAAATCCGTCCATATCCCTGAAGTTCGTGAATTCCCATCGTTGAAATAATTTTTTCCAATCCCTGATTCATAACGGTTTTGACGGCAGGATATTCGCTGTGGGCAATGTTCCAAATCAAATAGGGATCCAAAGCATTGGCCCCCAGGCCCAGCAAGACCGCCCCATCATGGAGATTACGAATCATACCGGATCGGACGATGAGAGCACAACGCCGTCTGAGTCCATTTTCAATCAAAGCATTCTCAATACCGGCTACCGCCAAAGCAGGATCCAGTCTCAATTGGTCTCTTTGGAGGGGGAGCGCGTCGTCGAGAATAATGAGACAAGCACCGGCTTGGACTGCTTGAACGGATTCATCGGATATACGCTGGACGGCTTCCAATTCATCTTGCCAATCCGAGAGTGACAATCGTAGACGAAAAGTATGCCGGGAGAAATACTGTGTCAAGTTATCCAGATCCTCATCATTTATCCACGGTGAGTTCAGCAAGACTGGAGTCGGCATAGTACTATCCACGGAATCCCAATCAAAACGAGTGCCCACTATTGTGGCCAAGGAAAAATGCTCGGATTCCCGTTCGCGATCCAAAGCGGGATTCGTCACAACAGCAACTGTTTCCTGCAGATAGTCACTGATATTGGTCGGCCCATCAGACAAAGGGGCCAACGGCCCGTCAAAGCCCAGCGAAGCAATAGGCTCGCGATGCCCATTAACGAAGGTTTTTATGAGCTGCTCGTCGTCCTTATGCCACCCATTAATTCGGTAAAACCACGTAGGATAGGAGTCTTCGACCTTCATGTCCGTAGTCGCTGCCCATATTTTAGGACCATCAAGGACATTGGTTAATCTTCGAGACAAGCGTTCGCGTACCTGATCATCATCAATCAAGGCAACTTCTTCACCGGGATTCCATTCAAATGCGATCATTTCTCCGGGAGCCAGCACACGAGGCTCTCGAACCCAAGTGTCGGGCCGGGTTATTCCGGGTTCCGATGAGAGAATGAAATGATCATCGGTCTCCATAATCCATAAGGGACGCAATCCCATAGCATCTATTGCGGCTACAATGCTGTTGCCAAATCTGTGAACAATGGCTGCGGGCCCTTGGGCATAAGCGCCCCAAACAGCCCGAATCTTGGTCCATAATTCTTGGTATTTCGGGGGTAATTGGCTGATTACTGCGGGAGAAGGGCTAAGAGCTATGCGCACAGCTTCCGCGTGACTGAGCTGGTCTCTAAGAACCAGTGCCGAGAGTAAACGGTCCAGGTTTTGCGAATCACTGCCCTCGACAATGGGACGAATCCCGTGAGCAGCCATTTCGTGCTGAAGACGGTCAATGGTGTCAATTTCCCCATTATGGGCTAATCCGACAAACGGCTGGACACGGGATAGATCTGTGGCGGTGTTGGTAGAAAACCGATTGTGGCCGATAATGGCACGCGGCTGAAAATCGCGGGTAAGCACAGACGACAAATGCGATTCCAAAGCATCAGGACCCTCAGTGACTTTTAGTACCATGTGCGAATTGCTAAACGAAGCGATAAGACCGCTAAAGTTGGTTTCCAGTGTTTGCAAGGCTGTGTAGACAGACTGCGTGTCGATTTGAGACCCTTCATACCATAAAGCATGCGAATCCAAAACCTGAACACTGTCCGTCAACTCGACGTGGGATAGAATTCGACGGAAGCCTAAGGACGGCAACAACTGGTTCAAAGTTGTTAGCGTTTCGCGACGAGACGAAACGGGAGTTACCAGCTGCAAGATCCAAAAACGGGCATCTTGGACACTGCAAGTGGAAATCCCTTCGTTTTTCAAGCGTTCGTCCCAGAGCGCACGCGGGATGTCGATCATGAGTCCGGTACCGTCGCTGCGCCCATCAATCCAACCTGCGCGATGATCCATGCGACGCAGAGCGTCAATTCCCACTTGCCACAAGGGAGTAGAGTCATCAGAGCAAGGATTTTTAGCAATGGCCGCGAAAATCGCACAGGCATCGTGCTCGATGCCAAAATATGCAAGAGCGGAAAATGAACGAGAATTCATGTTGGATCCTTCTTTCCGGAACGTAATATTGACGCAAATTAAATTCACATAAATGTGCATGAATATACAAGAAAAAGGCGCACGCACATGGCCACGTGCATTTGTCTTTTAAAGTTGGAAATCGCGGACGATCCATATCAGAAGGACAAAATCTTCTACAACTTTATCATACTACAATAGCATTCTTTGGTGATGCAATGATTCGAATAAAGTTACATGAGAATGAAATTATTCCTAGAATACCACGAAGGATCTGACATTCCAAGGGGTGGCAAGCAATATTTTGTGATAATTTATGAAAATATTTAGTCCATTTACCGATTTCGGAAACGTGACGGGCAGGTGGTATATTCACGATGCGTTCGTTAAAATAGCGATAGTTACAGAAAAGGGTAGGAGGGCGTCGGTGCATATCGTAGAAGTCATCACCGGAGGAGAGCCAGGAGGTGCCCAACGCCACGTCTCCGAACTCGTTACATATCTCGTTGAACAGGGACATGAAGTCGCTGTCATTCATGGGGGCGGAAACTGGTTGTCCCAAAAACTCCGTGATAAGGCCGATGTCTATTATCTTTCCCATTTGAAGCGGCAGATTTCTTATCATGATATCAGAGCTTTTAGGGCTTTGCGGGAGTTGGTACGTAATCTCTCTCCCGATATTGTCCATGCACACAGTTCCAAAGCGGGAATTTTGTGCCGACTGGTTGGATGGCAAGATAAGATTCCTGTTGTCTATACGGCTCATGGTTTTGTCTTTTTAGATTCAACCCGTTCCATTTGGAGCCGCGGGTTATACCGGTTTCTGGAAACGTGGGGTGCAAGACACAGTCAGGGCATTATTACGTTAAGCGAGGCCGACCTTGAATTCGCTAAAAATGCGGGGAGCAGGGGCGTCATCCGTAAAATTCCCAACGGAGTTGCGGTTCGTTGGAACGCGCCTGGAAGGCGCCTGGGGTTACGCCGCAATATTGGCTTCATTGGACGATTTTCTCCCGAGAAGGGTCTTGATGTTGTTCTTGAAGCGGCAGCAATGACTTCCGAATGGCGTTGGTTGATTGCCGGAAACGGAGTTTTGCCGTCCAAACTCGCCCGCCGCCGGGCAGAGTTGGAGAATGTGAAGTGGTTAGGATGGGTTGACAATATCGATCAATTCTTTCAGAACGTCGATATTGTCGTCCAGCCTTCGTATAAAGAAGGATTTCCTTACGCGGTATTAGATGCAATGGCTTGGGGTCTTCCGGTCGTGGCCACTCCGGTAGGAGCTTTGCCGGAGATTCTGGGCCAAGTGGATCCACATCTTTTGTCCGCGGTGGGAGATGCCGGGCACCTGATCCGATCTGTGCGATTTGCTTTTGACCATTATGAATCATTGGCTAACGCATCTTATGAACTCGTTAAAGCCCGTTATGGGCTGGAAGCTCAATTGAGGCAGACCATAGAAACGCTGAGTTTGGTGGCACACCCGTGAAAATCTTGTTGGTTTCTGCGCTCACGACTTCAGGACCCATGCAAGGTGAGCGTTTGCGTCTTGAAAATTTGTTGCGAGGATGTCAAAGTCAAGGCACCGTTGAAGTCTGGAATCCCTTAAAGAAAATGAATCCCCGGGCACTGGTCAAGTCCCTGATTCGCTTCCGGTCACCCTACATGTTGCGGCACTCGTATTCCCACTTGGGACGACCTTCAGAATTATACGATATCGTGATGGCCTTTCAGTTGCGTATGGCACCTTATGCCATAATGTGCCCCGGTTCGAAGCATATCCTGGATTTGACGGATAGCCTGGGATTGTTTCGTTATCGACTCAAGACATTTCATAAGGGGCTCTCTCGACGAATAGTGCTGTGGAATATCGAAGAAACGGAACTTTATTGGGCCAGACGTTTTACCGAGACCTGGGTCAGTGCTTGGCAGGATCAAAAATGGCTGGCAGAGCGGAAAATCGAAGTCAAACTGGTGGAAAATGCTGTTCACAAGAAGTTTTTCTTACCGCCTGGCAACCCGCGCGAATTGTTGTTTGTGTCCAATTTGGCGTATTTGCCAAATTGGATGGGACTCAAATGGTTTTTACGCACAGTTTGGCCGTTACTGTGTGACGACGGCTATAAACTGCATCTCGTCGGTGCCGGCACCCAATCGGTCCATGGAACGGGGATAATAGCCCATGGATTCGTGGAAGACTTACCCGCGCTGTATTTTCGGATTGGCATCAGCATCAGTCCTGTAGAATTGGGAAGCGGCACACAGAATAAGATTTTGGAAGCGTTAGGGTACGGGCGCCCAGTGGTTACGGGACCTATGGCCTATGGGACCCTGCCCGAAAGGGTACAAGCCGGTGTCGGTTACGCTGCAACCCCGAAGGAATGGCTTAGTGAACTGAAAGCGCTACAGAATTCCGATCTCTATGAAAAGAGAGCTCGGGCCGGATATGAAGCTGTCGATGAGAATGGGGGTCCGGTTAATCATCGCTTGCGACAGCTTTATGATGAAGAGCATAGACCTCTTTCACCGAGGCTCCCATGGTCAGGGGGCGAACATGACGAACGGTAAGGGGCCAGTTGTAACTTTTAGCCAATTTTATCCAGCTTTGGAGGATGGAGTCAACCTGATTCTTCTCGGATAAAGCCAGAACAGTCGGGCCGGATCCGGAAAGAGTCGTCGCCACGGCTCCGGCCTCGTAGCTCGTATAAATTAACTCGTTGAGGCCTTCCACGAGCGAAGTGCGATAAGATTGATGCAGACGGTCGTCGGAGGCATCCCGCAATACACTCCAGTCGTGTTGGCAAACAGCGTGAATCCATAATGCCATCCGTTGGGCATTAAAAATAGCGTCATCACGGGAGACCCGGAGCGGAAGAATCGCTCGAGAGTCTTTAGTCGGAACGGGATAGGGAGGGATGGCCAATAGACATTCCAATTCAGGCGGTGGGTAATGTTGAACGCGAATCACGCGTTTGTAGTCTTGGTACACCAGAACAAATCCGCCGAAAAGAGCGGCTGCCACATTATCTGGGTGTCCTTCGATAGCGGTTGCTTTGTGGAGCAGTTGCTCTCGGGTAAGCGGGTGGGGTATCAAATGGTTGGCTAATAATAGACCGGCTACAACCGCGGCAGCGCTTGAGCCGAGTCCGCGGCTCAAGGGAATGTGGCTGGATACCGTAACATATCCGGATGGGATTGTTTTGCCCGTCATTTCCCGGTAAAATCGGTCGGCTGTCTTCCAAATCAAATTATCTGTATTACGTGGCAACTCCTCCGCGCCGTCCCCTCGAGGTTCGATGACTAAGGTTGAGTGCGAAGTATAGGTCAATTTCAAATAGAGTGACAAAGCCAGCCCTAAACTGTCCAGACCGGAACCAAGATTGGCGCTGGTGGCGGGAACTCGAATTTCTAACACGCGTTCTGTACCATCTTTCTATGGGTTCATGACTTGTCCGATCGACTCCAGGAGATGTTGACTCTCCACAATTTGAGGCTCCACGCTAGCCCACATTGCGGGGGTTTGGGAATCCTTGAGACCATTTCCCGTGAGAATGGCGACGACATCGCCTGTCGGAAGGAGCCTTCTTCGATATAAGATTTTTAGCCCGGCGTATGCGGCTGCGGATGCAGGTTCGACAAATACGCCTCCATGGGCCAATTCTTCGTGAGCTTGCAAAATTTGAGAATCCGAAACGGCATGAAACTGGCCATGAGATTCTTTGACGGCTTCTTTGGCCAAATGTGCACTGGCTGGTCGGCCGATGCGGATAGCTGAAGCAACAGTGGTCACCTTATCCAAATCACGGTCCTGTACCAGGGGGTCAGCTCCTTGAGCCTGGATGCCAAACAGTTGCGGAATCCCTTCATTTCGCCGGCGAAAACCGTGGAAATAGGCGGAAATGTTTCCTGCATTTCCGACTGGCAGGACCAGAGATGCAGGCGCATGCCCCAAATCATCAAGGATCTCATAGGCTCCGGTTTCTTGTCCGCGCAACCGCCAGGGATTGACAGAGTTGACGAGAGCAATCCATGATTCTTGCTCGGCAACAGCACGAACGGCTTGTAAGGCCTGATCGAAGTTGCCTTCGATAGCCAGAATTGTCGCTCCATAGGCACTGGCCTGGATCATTTTGGCCAAAGCCACTTGACCATTGGGAATAACCACAAAGGCTTTCAGCCCTGCCCGGCCTGCGTATGCAGCAGCCGATGCAGCAGTGTTTCCTGTGGAAGCACAAATGACGGCTTTTCCTCCCGCAAAGCGTGCCTGGCTTACGGCTACGGTCATCCCACGATCTTTAAAGGACCCTGTGGGATTGCAACCCTCCAGTTTCAGCCATATACGATGGGAATCCCACGTGGCCCAGTGTATCATCGGCGTATTGCCTTCACCGAGGCTCACTGCTTCCAATTCGGGTAACCCTAACCACTGATGATAGCGGTTAATCAATCCAATATGCATGATGGACACACTCCTGGGGAAAGGATGATAACATGCTAGCATAGATAGTAGGGTGTCCTCAACTATTTTAAGAGATCAACGGGCGTCATTTAACAAATTGCGGCACCGTGACATATAGCAGGGAAAGATCGATAGTGTCGTCAATAATGCGGCCGCTAAGCCGGATGGCCCGGATCTTTTAATTTTTAAGACGGTGTGATTAATTCCGATCCTCTTCACTCATCATCGCTACCGGATATCGCCGTCGGTCGTTGCGACGTTGTCCACCGGTGTTACGATCGTCTTGGGGGTCACCTTTATTTCGATCGGAGGTGCCATTTGTGAGTTCTGGTGTTTCCTCGGCAACTGCCAATGCCTCTGAGTTGAGAATTCGTCAAGTCGAGGTTCACGAGACGCCGCTTAGCACAAATGGTCCTAATTTGTAGATTCCCAACAAGCCGTTGTTGGGACCATACTGTGACTAAGGGCTATTACGGAAAAGTGAAATTTTGTGAGACTGGAAAATATCCTACCATGCCGAGTCATTGTTAGTCAGAGGTATCAGATTTATTACGCCTTAGTACGATTGAGACATGCAGTTATAGTCGTAACAAACGTCGAAGAGGTTGAGTTGACCTTAACTTTATTCTCAGGCGATAAGAGGAAATTGGAGGACGAGTCCGTGGGCTCGGTATGGGTGTCCAATTCCGAGAAACGATGGACCATACATTCGCGGGAGTCGTGGTGTTTTCATGACCCATGCTCTTGACATGTCTAGGCGCCAGCGCATTGCGATTTTATGGTGGTCCCGTTTGGCTGCCAGTTTGGCCTTGGCGTTCGTCAATTTTGTTATTCAATGGCAGGCCAGCCTCTTAGTGCACGCGCCAGCAGCTTTGGCAACCGCTAATGTGGTAGCCCAGGCTACCACAGCTCCCATTTGTCTTGGCCGGCCGATTAGCTGGCAGCCGAGAACTTTGATGACCCTAGGCAGCCTATTGGCTGTCTTGGCAATGTGTGTGTACCTGATACCTTTTCACGGAGTGCATACCTTGGCAGCCTTTATTGCTCTGAGCTTGTGTGTTAATGGATTTGCGGTGTTAGGCAATGTGTCTGGCCGTGTGGTTATACCCTCATGGGTTCCCCGGGAAGAGTTGCCGGCTGTCAATGCGCGTTGGTCATGGATCTCGTTGTTGCGGGGACTTTTAGGCTATGCCCTGGGAGGGATCACATTAGCCCTGGGAGCGCCGTGGGCGTTGGGTTCCAGTATGGTGTTGTTTTTTTTCAGCAGGGTTGCTCTACCGATTTCCACGCATTGAGAGAACTCTGAGGACGCCGCCAAGCTCTTGGCGGCATGGTTTGCGATCGGTTTGGCAGCATCCACTTTTGCGATGGTCCATGGTGTTCGGAGGAAGTCTCAATTTCAGCATGGGGCTATACCTGGGTGAACTGATATTGTTCAGCCGTGTCAGCATACACCTTAATGCTCCGTCATTGGGCTTGATATTCGGTTTGAGCACGGTAGGCTCGTTGTTCGCGATCAAGTGGGATCCCGCCGTTGTCCGGAATCACTTCAAGGCGGCTCTTCTCGTCCTTCCTGCTGCTATGGGCACCGCTATTATTATCGCCAGTCAAATTCACGTGTGGGCATGCTTTCTTTTGACGTTAATCGTGGTTGAGTGGGGAAGCAGTCAATCCATTCAGTTTATGGCGTACATTCGCCAAACTTCGACATCTCCTCGTCAAAGGGGATCGATTTTCGGACTCTTGTCGTCGACGAACATAGTTATGGGCTCTGTGGGAATTTTGCTATCCGGGGTGGTGAGCTCTCGATGGGGTGTTCCGGCAGCGATATTGACCGCTGGGGTTGGCATGTTGACACTGTGGGCACCGGCATTGGCTCTGCGCCGTGCATTCTCAGCCTCAAACGCCCGCCGAGGCCAGGCATGATGGGAGTTGGGCCGCGCACTTCCTAAAATGCTCACCGCCACGGGACAACAAAGGATTAATTGACACCTCATTTTTCAACTGTCCTTGATGATACCCACTGAATAGAACCCCTGTTTTCGTTAAGAAAGCGATTCTTCCATATAGAAGTAATTGGTCACGCTGGGGGCCGTCGTTACGGTGCCATGTTGGCAGAATCATATGCCCATAAACCCGGAATCCTTTTTCGACGTCATCTTATTTTCGTGTGTTCCGATTAACTCAGCAGGTTAAACAGTTCATCTTCAGACAGACGCTTTCCCACCAAGAAGGGCCCAAAATCGGCAAATCTGGCGCTGGCTTCATCGAAGCGCATCTCATAAATTAACTTTTTGAAATCGACCATATCGTCCGCATACAGAGTTACGCCCCATTCCCACTCGTCGAGGCCCTGAGACCCGGTGATAATCTGGGTAACCCGGTCTCGGTACTTGTGGCCCAAGATGCCGTGTTCTTTCATGATTTCACGTCGTTGCGTTGTGGTTTGCATATACCAATTGTCTGTTCCCTGACGCCTTTTCTCCATGGGGTAGAAACAGACAAACCGAGTGTGAGGAAGGTGAGGATGCAACCGTTCTTCGGTTCCCGGTAACGCGAGAGCATCGACTTGATCTTTGACCAGGTATTTGCTTAATTCCACAACGGAAAAATATGAATAGGATTGGAGCAGGAAACGATTCAGCTTGGACCTGTTCATGTCCACTTCCGCTTGCATTAATTCTTCGGGTGTCGCACGGAAATTAATAAAGAGCAAGTCGGCCCTATGACCAATGATCTGGTATATTCCGGTACTGCCAAATCTGGCCTCGTTAATCCGGTTCCACTCTGCAACAATCATAGCCAGGGAATCTCTTGCTTCTCTTCGTTCATCCCCTGAAGAGGAGTTCCAGGATTTCCAATCTATCTGTCGAAAGTCGTGAAAAGCATACCAACCTTCCAAGGTTTCGATTGCATCTGACATGGTGATTCTTTCCCTCCGCTGTGTAATATCAAGATCAGTATATCATAAGGCCGATTACACCTTGCTCAGGTCAATTTGTTATACTGTGATAAATGAACCATGGAGGAGGGAGGATGACCTGGAACTCTTACAGGTCGGATAAATCATGGCAGAATATTCGGATTTACCTCAGGACGCTTTATCGCGTCTTCATCAGGAGCCGGAGCACTTTGTTTTTACCAGTGACTTATCCGTAAACGAATTTATTCTGGTGGAACAGGCGGATTTCACGCCATTAGGCATGGTGATGGGATCGTCGATTTATCATATCGGATATCAGCAGGCTAATTGGACGAAGAACCAGGAAATGACCGTGCTATCCCAAGCGATGTATAATGCTCGCGAATTGGCGATGACGAGGATGGAAGAAGAAGCGGATGCTTTAAAGGCCGACGGGATTATAGGCGTCCGGCTACAAGTCAGTCATCGTGAATGGGGTCAACATATTGCGGAATTTGTTGCTGTCGGAACGGCTGTCAAGGCTAAGGACGGATCCAGTCATCGCACAATCAAAGGTAAGCCCTTCACTTCGGATTTGTCCGGTCAGGATTTCTATTTATTAGTGCAGGCAGGGTATCGCCCAGTCAGTCTGGTGATGGGGTCTTGCGTTTATCATGTGGCGCATCAAGGGACCTTGGCAACTATCCGTCAATTAGGACAAAACCGGGAATTGTTGCCCTATACTCAGGGGCTTTATGATGCCCGGGAGCGGGCGATGGAACGAATGCAGGCAGAAGCAGCCGAACTCAAAGCCCAAGGTATTGTTGGGGTTCACTTGCACGAGAGTAACCACACCTGGGATTCTCACGTTCTTGAGTTCTTCGCCGTGGGAACGTCCGTGGTTAAATTCAAAGACGTGGAGATGCAAGCACCTGGGCTCATGCTGCCAATGAATGATAATTCCGTGGACTGACACATTAGGGCATGGGACTTTTCACGGCCAATCGTTTACCGATTCCTTATGTTGCTCAGATTATCATGGACTCCAACGATGTAACAAGATCTCACGCTGGCATATCGAACTCAAAGTTTCTCGCCGGTGGTCCGGCAAGAGCCATGTACCAACATGTACCAAAAGGAATGATCCGCTGAGTTCGATCACGAATCGGAACATGGTTAGCCATGTTTAGAAAGGCAGGGAGATGTCCACATGCCGTTGTTTCGACGGCCTTCCAAGTCAGCACCGGATTCGGCTACGACGCCTTTGTCCAATAAGGTCTACGAGAGCGAGAGTTTAGAGGATGTGACGGCCGACCAAGAACGGTTGGAATCGGGGAAATTGCCCAAAAAGGCTGAAATCCGGTTAAACCGAACCATCTCGGGCGAACTGCCTTGGATGAGCACCTATTCGATTCCTGACTTAGTCCTGGTGGAACAATTGCGAATTGAACCTGTCGCGCAAGTATCCGGAGCCTGCTACTTTCACGCAGCGACGGACAATCAAGGACACATCTTTTTGGATAGTAATTTGGACGCCGCAAACTTGGTCCGAGCGTATTACCGTGCCAAGGATGATGCATTGGACCGTTTAATGCAAGAAGCCTCGGCTGTAGAGGCTCACGCCGTTCTCAATGCCCGTTACCGTTTCCGAAGGGAAGAGACCGTCGTGTCCTTTACCATCCTAGGTACGGCTGTGCGATTTGTGGGCCTCAATCCTCCTAAACGGCCCTTGATCAGCCCCTTAAGCGGCGACGAAACATATAAGCTCATAAACCGAGGATGGATCCCAGTCAATATGGCATTGGGCTATCATTGGCATTGCATGCCCGTGGGATTTTCTACAAAGTTTGGCATTGCTCAGAGTTGGTATAACCAGGAATTTACCGATGTTACCGACCGGTTTATGCAAAGCCGCCAGTTGGCAATGCGCAAAATGCAACAAGACGGTTCCCGGGATTATCCTTTAACCGGATTTGTCGGAGTGAAAGTCGACTATTCCGTGGACGAAACGGAAATTATCTTTGCGCGTAGTGGGATGTTCGATAATGGTATCAATATTGGAGGCACATTTTTTCCTTATGACGATGCCGGACGAGCCGAAGTTCCCGCCTACAATACAGAATTTTTTGCCACGGGCGCAGGTGTGGTGCAACTAGCTTCGGGCAGACCATCACGGAGTGACATTGCCCGATTTTTGCTTATGAATTAGATTCTATACCCAATAGGCATGCCAACCCGCGGATTGCTTATGAGGACTGCACTCCAGCTGAGTTGGCATGACATTATCGTTCGACGGGACCTTTCCAGCTTTTCATCCCGCCGGTAAGATTAAAAACTTTTCCGTATCCGGCTTCTTGCAGCATTTCGCATGCTCGCGCCGAGCGATTGCCGCTTTGACACACTACGACAACGGTATGGGCTTTATTTACCTCTTTTAAACGATGAAGTAACTGTCCTAAGGGAATGTGACGTGAACGGGGAATGTGCCCGGATCGATATTCACCGGACTCCCGAACGTCAACGATTACTGCTTGCCCATTTCGCGCCATGCTTTCCACGCGTTCCGACGACAAATGATGAACCAATTCAATCCCCCTTAACTGCTATAGAGCGACAATTAACTATAGTATATAAAAATTGTATCAAGGAACAATGGTGGATGCAATACGCCAGAATGCTAAATGAGAGCTACAAGAAGCCAAAGCATGCTTTGATTCGGCTATACTGGTAAAGGGGAGAGGGACCCAGTCAACCGAATGAATTATCCAAACAATTACGTGATGCGAGGAGGATGATTGTGCGACTACTTAATTTCATTAACGGCCAGTGGTCCGAGCCCGCAGAAGGAAAATACCGTCACATTGTGAATCCTGCTACCGGCGAATCACTGTGGGATGTTCCGCGTTCGACGCGTGAGGATCTCAACCGTGCGGTGGAAGCCGCCAAAGCTGCTTTTGCCTCATGGCGTTTGGTCCCTGGACCAAAACGCGGAGAGCTCTTATTTCAAGTGGGGCAGTTATTGCTAGAGCGCAAGGCCGAATTAGCAACGAAGATGACGCAAGAAATGGGTAAGGTGTTCATGGAAGCCCAGGGGGATGTACAGGAAGGTATTGATATGGCATTTTACATGGCCGGAGAGGGGCGCCGCTCATTTGGTCAGACTACGCCCTCGGAACTTCCCGACAAGTTCGCCATGACAGTACGGGACCCTATAGGTGTGGCCGGAATCATCACTCCCTGGAATTTTCCCATGGCTATTCCCACATGGAAAATATTCCCGGCCTTGGTTATGGGGAATACCGTTGTTTTTAAGCCCGCGTCCGAAACCCCGCGTCTGGCTTATGAACTGGTAAAAATTTTAGAAGAAGCCGGAGTACCTGCCGGGGTTGTGAATCTGGTGTTTGGCTCGGGAACGGAGGTGGGGGAAGCTTTAATTCGCCATTCTGATGTGGCGTTAATATCCTTTACTGGTTCCAATGAAACGGGACGTCATGTCGCGGAAGTGACCGGAGGCGAACTGAAGCGGGCATCTCTAGAGTTAGGGGGGAAAAATGCCATTATTGTAATGGATGATGCCGATTTGGATTTAGCCCTAGACGGAATTATTTGGAGCGCATTTGGTACTACCGGCCAAAGATGCACGGCTTGTTCCCGCCTGATTGTCCAAGAAGGCATTTATGATGCCTTACGAAACCGCCTAAAAGAACGCATCGGTCAATTGACACTAGGATCCGGACTCGACGAAAAAACCGATGTGGGTCCTCTAATTAATGAACAGGCCGTAGAAAAGGTGAGGAAGTATATCCAGATCGGGAAGGACGAGGGCGCTCATTTGGAGACAGGTGGTACTGTTCCCCAAGATCCTGCTCTAGCCGCGGGGCACTTTTTCCTTCCTACCCTATTTACCGATGTGTCTATGGAAATGCGCATTGCACAGGAAGAAATTTTTGGTCCGGTGCTGTCTATGATCAAAGTGAAGTCGCTTCAAGAGGCTATTGAGGCCAATAATCGCGTAACATATGGTTTGAGTTCGTCTCTCTTTACCCGCGATGTCAACCGAGCCTTCAAAGCCATACGCGATTTGGCTACCGGTCTGATCTATATTAACGCCGGGACAATTGGAGCCGAAATTCATCTGCCTTTCGGAGGAAGCCGAGGAACCGGAAACGGACATCGGGAATCGGGGACGGCCGCGTTGGACTTTTTTTCGGAGTGGAAAGCCATATACGTGGATTACAGCGGCAAACTCCAAAGAGCTCAGATTGATGATTAGCAGTCAGTTGCTTAGAGCAGGAAGTTAATCGCTACACGTACCAATATCTTAGCTAAGGAGGATTCTTATGGCGGTAAGCACAAAGTATATTACATTAAAGACGGAAGTTCCAGGTCCCAAGTCCCAATCCGTTCAAACCCGTATCGGCAAGGCAACTCCCCGGGCTACATCAGTTTATGCGCCTATTGTTGTTGACAAGGCTCACGGCAGCCTCTTGACTGATATTGACGGGAATACTTTTATCGATTTATCGGGTGGAGTAGGTGTGTTAAATGTGGGCCACACGCACGATAAAGTCAAAATGGCGTTGCACCAACAAGTTGACCGATTTTTACATACGGATTTTACGATGGTTCCCTATGAGAGCTATGTGAAATTGGCCGAACGACTGAATGCTCGTTTTCCGGGCGGAGGACCTGCCACGACGGTCTTTCTTAATTCGGGTGCAGAGGCGGTAGAAAATGCTATTAAAATTGCTCGGTCTTATACCGGACGCAATGGGATTATTGCCTTCGAGCGGGCGTTTCATGGTCGGACACTTATGGCCATGAGTCTTACCAGCAAGGTGCATCCTTATAAGGCGGGTATGGGACCTTTTGCTCCCGAAGTCTACCGTGCACCTTATCCCTATCCGTTTCGTTGCCCCTACAATGACGGGGGTGATCGACACGAATGCACTGAGAAGTGTTTTCGGGCGATAGAGCAGACCTTATTGTTGCAGGTCGCCCCGGAAGATGTGGCTGCTGTTATAGTGGAACCCGTACAGGGCGAAGGCGGATTTGTCGTTCCTCCTCCGAACTTTTTGCCTTGGCTTCGAGAATTCACCGAACGTCACGGAATTCTTTTGATTGTTGACGAAGTTCAGTCGGGATTTGGGCGAACCGGAAAGTTTTTTGCTACCGAACACGCAGCTATTCGTCCGGATCTTCTGACTATGGCCAAATCAATTGCGGATGGGGTTCCCCTGTCCGGCGTTATGGGCCGCCCGGACGTTATGAACGGACCGGATGACTCACAACTGGGAGGCACCTATGTGGGTAATCCGTTAGCGACGGCGGCGGCAAATGCCGTTCTGGATATCTTTGAGGAAGAGGATTTACTGACTCAAGCCAAGAGACAAGGCGAATACCTTATGAAGCGTTTAGGAGCTCTACAAGCGAAGTACCCCGTAATTGGAGAGGTGAGGGGGTTAGGGGCGATGGTCGGTATCGAACTGGTTACCGATTCCGAATCAAAAGCACCTAATAGCGACATGACTGCCCAGGTGCTAAGAAATGCTTTGAGTCATGGCGTGATCCTTTTGAAGGCCGGCATTTATGGGAATGTCATTCGTTTTTTGGCTCCGCTAAACACACCGTTGGATATGTTGGAAGAAGCAATGAATATCCTGGAAGAGGCTTTTGCCGAGGAGAGCGGCCGTTAAGGCCCCTCTCCTCCCCTTTTAGAGGGGGAAAGAGTTTAAAGCACAAGACGCATCTGTCGCCTCCCGGCCTCACCCTCTATTGAGAACAGGGCAGAAAGGAAGTTGTGTTGTTTATGACAATGACTGAAAAGGAAATTACGGAAAAAATCGAAGATTTTTACCATGTATCTCAGCTGTGGACCGACGAAGAACGCGATGTTCAACATATGGTTCGCCAATTCGTTGATGGGCACGTGAAGCCTTATGTTGGCCAATGGTGGCAACAAGGGGAATTTCCTGTTTCTCTGGTTGCCGAATTGGGTCACTTAGGGGTATTCGGACCGAATTTACCGGAAATTTACGGAGGTAGTGGCGTCTCTCCTTTGGTTTATGGATTGATGATGCAGGAGTTGGAACGTGGCGATTCAGGACTTCGGTCATTTGCGTCGGTACAAGGAGCTTTGGCGATGTACGCCATTTATCGCTACGGTTCCGAAGAACAACGCCAGAGATATCTTCCGGCTATGGCACGTGGGGAAATTATCGGATGCTTTGGTTTGACCGAGCCTGATGCAGGCTCCGACCCGGGATCAATGCTCACCCACTCCCGCGAAGAGGCTGACGCATATGTGATTTCCGGAACTAAACGCTGGATTACCAATGGACATATAGCCGATCTGGCTATCGTTTGGGCCAAAGACGAAACAGGTACGGTGAGGGGTTTCATCGTGCCTGCAACCACGCAAGGATTTTCGGCTCGTCCAATTAAAACGAAGGCGTCGATGCGTATGTCGGTGACGTCGGAACTCTATTTGGATGGCGCGAGGATCGGAAAAGATATGCGGCTTCCTGATGCTCAAGGACTGGGTGCCCCGTTAAGTTGTCTGACCCAGGCTCGCTATGGGATTGTTTGGGGGACCGTTGGGGCGGCTATGGATGCTTTAACCGAGTGTGCCCGTTATGCAACCACTCGTACGGCCTTTGGACAACCTATAGCAAGCAAGCAGTTGGTGCAGGAACGGTTAGTAGATATGCAGACACGGTTAGTGAACATGCAACTCATGGCAAGGCAATTGGGTATCTTATACCAATCGGGACAGTTGTCTTACAGCCAGGTGTCTTTGGCGAAACGGCATAATGCTCGTGCCGCCTTGGAAGTTGCCCGTATGGCTCGCGAACTGTTGGGGGGCAATGGAATCAGCACAGATTATACCGCGATTCGCCATATGGCCAACCTGGAGACCGTTGACACCTATGAAGGAACTTACGAGATTCATACATTGATAGTGGGACGGGACCTTCTTGGATGGAGTGCATTTTGAAGAAGTCTTTAGGTAGGTGTGTCCTAGGGTATATCACTATATCCTTGAGTGCCGATTTGCTATAACTTTAGTGCGGGTTGCGCAGTAATGGCATCTAAGCCGACTTTTTGTTAAGGTAGGGAGAGAATTCTATGGAAAAAGAGGGGTTTTTGATGCCAAACCCAATAGAACCGACACGACGTTATCAAACCGGCAAGCATTTAGAAGCATTTATCTTATTATTTATTTGTCAACAGCCAATGCATGGGGGCGCCATTCTGAAACGTTTACAAGATGAACTCCCTCCGGTTTGGAGTATTGACAGTGGGGGAGTTTACAGATTATTGCGTGATCTAGAAAATCAAGGAGCGCTGTTGTCTTCGTGGATTACCGAAGACCAAGGAGCACCCAAGCGTTTTTACCATATTACGGAGAAGGGAATTGAGAGTCTAAAAGAACGTGCCGAAGAAATTCGCGTGCGTCGTCAGTCTTTGGATTTGTTTCTGTCATGGTGGGAACAAACTAATGTAACGGACGAATAGCTCAATATTTGACACGGCATCAGAGCCATCGGACAGGCAAGTCACCCGACGCGGGAGGGAAAATGGTATCCAATCGTCTCCCGTCTTCGGGGTTAACCTCTATGCTTAGTGCTTGCAAATTAGACAAAAGGCGATCTTTATGGGATGTTTTGGGAACGGCGATAACACCGGGGTTGCGAATTACCCATGCCAACGCTATCACGTGCTCGGTGACGCCATATTTTGAGGCGATTTCTCTTAGAGCTATTCTTTCAGCACTATGTTGGGCCAGTGAATTTACATGTTTTATCGGCGAATAAGCCATGACGGTAATGTTGTGGTCCTGACAATAGGGGATTACCGTGGTTTCTGCTGCTCGATTCGCTAAAGAATATTCAATTTGATTAGCGATCAGAGGTATGGAGCCGAGAAATTGCTGGGCTTGTTTCAGCAAATCCACATTGAAATTGCTTACACCGATAGCCTTGGCCCATCCGTTGTCATAAACGGCAGTCATGGCACGCAAGGTTTCCTTTAAGGGGTGTTGGGCGCTTGGCCAGTGAAGAAGAAACAAATCCACATAGGAAATGCCGAGTCGTTCCAATGAATTTCGCAGTGAGGAGATAACTCCCTCGTAACTCGCAGACGTAGGCCAGACTTTAGTTACAATAAAGACGTTTTCACGGTGAGGGTGGACTGCTTCTCCCACGACCCTTTCAGCTCCTCCATCGGCGTACATGGCAGCCGTATCAATCACCCTTAAATTATTCCGTATACCATACCTTATGACTTCGACTTCTTGGGCGAACACGGACGGATCGGATCCCATTCTCCAGGTTCCCTGACCTAAGGCAGCATAAATATTTTTTGTTCCGAATGAAATGGTGTCCATAATTTGGCTCCTCTCATTGCCGATATCCTATCTATTTCTCTATTGTCTGGGAAGCTTTGACGTGACGAAAACCCGGGTCGTTATTAGTATATCAGAGAGATGTTGATGACTCAGCCGATTCAAGGGCGAAGTGAAATCCCTTGGCAGATCTGGATGAGTGGGGAAAATAACTGGGATTTCCCAAAGTTGAGCACTGTAGACCTTTTATCGGGCGACACGCGCCGCCGGAGAGAGACATGTCATCTGTGCAGTCTCTATTAGCGTGTCATGGTAACGCTGAGACACCGCGGCAGTTTATGGACCAAAACCGGCGGCACTTTCATATTATGATAGGAATGATGGCTAATTGGCACATTGTCTGACTTTGCATCCCAGACTCCGCGTGTCAATTCATAGTAAATGGATATTTAAATAGACGGAATATTCCGCAAAATAATTGCCCTCTCTCGTGGTGAATTATTCGGGTATGAATACACCACGATCCTTGCCCCCTACGGTCGACCTATCCGGTGACCCGAATATTTTTCCGAATACGGGTATCGCATTGGCCACGCGGACCCTTGCCGACCGCGTGAATGGGCTCGCCGGGGTCGATCAGCTATTACCCTGGGATTCGGCGCGGGCGCGGATCGCGCCCAGCGTTGTGCTGTGGATGCTTGTCATCTTTCATTGTGCTGAAGATGCGTCGGCCGCCAGCGAGACGTTAGTTCAGATCGCCAAGATCCGATGGCACACCGTAACCCCCTCTATCGGGACCCAAGACGTCCCTGTGCGAACCCGAGGGCGCCAAAAAGCTGAAATGAAACCGGAGATGGTCACCCAGTATACCGTCCAGTGGCACTGGACGGCTCCAACCCCCGAACCCGTGCAAGCGGAGCGGGCGCGGCGGGCCACGTTCGTCCTCATCACCAGCCAGATGACCTGTGATGCCCGGACTGCGTTGCACGAATATAAGGCCCAAGACCAAGACGAACACGGGTTTCGTTGGATGAAATCCCCTATCCACTTGAGCGCGTTTTTTCTCGAAAAGCCGACCCGGATCGTAGGGTTGGGCT
>JAKACM010000191.1 GCA_021821465.1 Bacillota bacterium | reverse complement strand
TGTCTGGCGCATCCTAGAGATGTTGCAAATCCCCATTCAACATCGGTTTCAGAGTGATCCGTCCGGTTAAATGGTCCCCCGTGGTAAATCGCTAATTTTTGGTCGCCCCACATGCGGAGTCTGAGTTCTGATGTATCGGGGTTACGTTTTGAACCTACTCTCACACCGACGAGCCCGAAGAAGAATGTGTATCCAAGAAGCCTTCATTTGAATGTCGGATGTACCGTGTTGGAGTGATTTGTCAGTAGTATCTAAAAGACGCGATTCTCGAATAGATTTTCATAATAATCCGGGGTCAACCAGCCTGCCTTAAAGGGTGAATCTCGAGAAATACGTCATGCTCCCTGGGTTGACTAGCCTTAGCCTCCCAGATCTCAAAGCGAAGGACTCCTTTTCGTCAGCGCACACCATGGGATTTCTCCAGTCCCAAGCTCTGTGGGGCCGTCGTGAAAGGCAACTGGGGGTCGTGCACACCAGGTGATTGTATGCGATGTCACAGAACTTTGGCGAGAAGAGATTTTTCTTCGTGAAAATGTGATCTGCCCTCTTAATTAAGAGGGCAGACTAAAATGCCTTTGATCCTGATACTTCTAAATAGCCTTCTAAGGAGGAAAAAATGGCCAAAAAATCCGACGAATACAATCAAATTGACTTTGAGTTGGCACAATTAGTGGCCCGGCGTCTGGAAATGACGGACTCCATGACATTACCTAAAAGACCGACTTTAGAAAAATGGGCCGAAGATCTCAACATTGACCCGACAACGTTATTTAACGTCTTTGGATCCTTGGGCAGAACGATACGCAGATCAAGGGACAGATTGGAGAGAGTTGTTGCTTTTCAAGAGGAAGACCCCAACGCTCATGAAATCATATCCTCCAATGACCCCGTGGAAGTCTGGCCGTTGATGTTGTCCGTAACGTGGCCCCAGGCTACTTGTGTGCTTGTCACGGCAACCCAATATGAACCGTTGAGTCTGGTTCATGCCGTGATTTATCCGACCGAAAAAATCACACCTCCCTTTAAATTTGGCGCCACATTGGAAATCTCCGGGGGACAGCAACCCTACCGCGTCATGCCACATGGCCATAACTTGGGATCGGCCGGCGAAATGGACTGGATCGTGACCCCGGCATTAGAACGGGAATGGTCGGCTCTGGCATGGATTTTAACCCCAGCGGAACCTACGCCCGATTTCTGGTCCTTGCACCCGCCAATTGCCGTAGCTGTTGAAAAACGTCTGGAATTTCACCCAGTCTCGAAAGAATCAAGCTAACATCCAGATCAGAAAGGAGCTATCGCTGATGAGGCGTTTTGAACCTGCAGATACACCTTACCACCCCAGTGAGGAATTACGACAAATAGACTACCGCATGACAACATTGATTCAAAAGCGACTAAGTCTTTCAGACTGCGAGCAAAAACCTGATACTGACACGTTGAAAGAATGGCTGGGATCCGACCACAAATCGGTTATGCTAGCTCACTTTCTTTTTCGACTTATTAGTCGTGGCGACGAACTGGGTCCGGCGGTGACCGCCGCCAAGAATGAAATGGTCACAGCAGCCGAATCTTTGATGCTCGAGACAAGGTGGCCGGGATACCGGATTTTGTTGACGCATGTCGAGCATTATTCGACTTTCAGCTTGGTTTATAGTCAGTTGAATGCAGATCAGTCGATAAATGGCGGGGCGGCGATACGAATCCTCCTGGATATTAAAGGGGTTGATGCAAGTTTTGTTGTCGAGGGCCATGAAATGTCAGGTCAAGGAAACAGATTATATGTTGTATGGAACATCGCACCACGCTTGCCTTATCCGGGAGATCAATTGACATGGTCGTTAATATCGACTGAAAAATCGCTGTTTCCTTTCCCGGACAACATTGAATCTATCACATTAGAGCCGCCTCACCCTTTAACTTTTCGCCCGTCGTCAGCCCCATAAGAGAGCGGCACCCGTGTCAAGAAGCCATGACGACAAGAATTCTAAGCTTGCCGTCATGGGGAAAGCAACATGCATTGGCATTATCACCCTCCTACTCCTCAAGTACGTGGCAATGTTCGCAGATGAAGCATGAATTCCGGTCCTCATTTCTTATGTCGACGACAATTTATTACTCAAGCACGAAGCATCACAAATAATCGGCGATGTCTTACACTTGTGAACAAATGTTGACAGATCCTTTATGATTTCTTGCACCATCGCGATGCATTGTTCCTCAACAATATCCGCCAAATACCGAGGTGTGGTGTAATTTCCGCGAAAGGGTTCCGTTTCCAGAGATACTTATTGGTAAAATATGGTCCAAATCCATCAAAACTATGAGACACTACGTATTTAGAGTCAAGAAAGAACCCGCGGTTCTTTCACAGCCCGCGGGTTCTTTATGTTTTGCGCCATGGCGCTTCTGTACGTGTTGGTCTGGTTTAGACTAAGCTGATGGCCGTAACAAGATACTTAATGGTTGCTTCGCTGATTCCGCCCAAGGTGGAAAAAATGTGGTAAAGCAGCATGAGTATCCCCCCTTAAATTCACGTATATGTACCATGAACTCAAGTAAAATATAGTACATTTGGTGTTCAACATTCAACACAAAAATTAAATCTCACTATCATATAATTTAATGTAGTCCATTAATAAGTTAAATGTCTTACACTTTTTCTTTGGATACTTACCCTGTTATAATGGACTAATGATAATTAATAGTTTGCTGTTACACCATAGCAAAGGCCAATCCTTCGATTTCCATAGGATTTTGAAGGTGTTGAATGTAACCCCATCGCAAGCCACCAATTTAACCTGCCTAACGCCATGGGAAGAGGCGGCGAATTCGGTTTAACCCATGCTTAAAGTCTTGAACGGCCCCCATCATTTATCCAGCCGTCAAAGACCCTATTGAGCTACCAATTCGACATGCAAGACCAACACATGATGGATTCGAGGCCAAGGTTGTTGAAATTGAGGGAGACACTGAATTGAAGATCCTTCGGACCTACATTAGAGTGTACGCTTATGATATGAACGAGTCCCTAAAATTCTATGAAAATCTCCTTGGAGAAAGAGCCAGTCTGAGATTTAAATATAGGGAAACCGGGTTGGAACTGGCGGCAGTGGGAAACGTCTTGATTTTAGCCGGCTCCGATCAGGACTTAGAACCGTATCGCCAGACCAAAGCCACTTTTCAAGTCGACGCCATTCATGAATTTTACGATTATCTGCTGAAATTCGGCTGTAAGGTCGTGCGTGGTCTTACCCAAGTGCCAACGGGATCAAATTTTACTGTGCGTCATCCTGACGACACGGTTTTTGAGTACGTTGAGCATCATGCCTAGCGGAACTTTCCTAGTTAGCGGCCAAGAAAAGTGAAAACCCCTTGCGTAGCAAGGGGTTAAGGGATCTTTCCTGTATTATCTACGGATTATGGGAGAGCGGGAAGACGAATGGCCCCGTGACCCGGGAGTTGTTGTTGACGGGGAGTCCGATCCGTCAGCACCAATTGAGGCGCCATCTTCGTCTGAGGCGAGTAAACCCACAGGACTTCTTGAATCGCTGTGAGTTCTTTGAGCAAGGTTGGCAAGCTGAGACCCAGGCCGGCTCGGACATATTCTCGCCGTAAAAGATGGGCCAGGGTCACGGCTAACACACAAATGAAGCCATGCACCCGAATTTTCTGATCGGTCCAATGAAATTGTGGCTGCCCATGCAGCCACGCGGCTTGCTTGCAATCGCGAATGGTGGATTCCCCAGGCCAGGCATTGCGATATGCCGTGATCATGTCGACCGTAGACCAGGTCGCTTGATCGGTAAAGAGGAGAGTTTTGCCCCAATGGATCTGCCCCCACTGCATCAACGCCTGATGATCAATGCGGTACGTGAAGGTTGGGCCCTCTTCCGTTTCATGGATTTCCGTATGAACCCCATCGCGGACGGGGGGACCCGCTTTGATCTGCGCTGCGCTGGGGTCACCCGTTGACGCAAGGTGGCGACCGACGGTCGCCGTACCCCATGAACCACCGAGTATTGGATGGCCTGCAAGCGATCTGGCAATTTTCGCAGACGCACCAGTTCTCCCGGCCATTGTCCTCAATAGAGGGCTTCGTTATACGTCACTACGACGGTCCGTTCTTGGCCTAACACCTGACGGGTAGTGCGATA
>JAKACM010000086.1 GCA_021821465.1 Bacillota bacterium | reverse complement strand
CAAAATTGAACGACCCTCCGAACGTGTCATCTTAGATGCGCTCCGGACTTTGTGGGTGGAACGCCGGACGGACGAGGAGACCGAATGGTATCAATGGACCCATGTGGAACCGCATGTGTGGCGCATCCTAGAGATGTTGCAAATCCCCATTCAACAGCGATTTCTCGCTGATCCATCCGGCTAAATGATCCCCCGTCGTAAATCGCTAATTTTTGGTTTCCCCACATGCGGAGTCTGAGTTGGAATGCAAAACTCGTGCACGAATTGATTGCCGGCAAGTCAAGTATTTGTGCTATTAAACGTCCACAGCCGAACATCGAGTCATGAATGATGTAATCGAAGTGTTTTCCTTTGGTTTGGTCCAAGAGACTGGGAATGACAAGATCGGCAGTGCGCAATAGTCCAGCCGCTTCAGCACCTCCGTCAAGAAAGAGTTGCAATAGTTTTTCTGAATCACAGGTAATCACCCTTGCGCCCGTTGACTCGACTCGTTCACGCATGTAGTCCCCCGTGAAATAGATCACCTCTTCACCACGTCGAATTAGTTCTTGAACCACGCCAAGTGTCGGATTGATGTGTCCTTCGGAACCTACGTTGATAAACAAAACGCGTGCCATATCCGACCCTCTTTCAAGAAGTGAAACCCTTCCCCTCATGTTGGTTTCATGCCACTTTTGATTACGTCACATTCCCTTTCGACAAATGAGGAGCTATTTGCCCAAGTATGAAACTATAATACAATGATTACCGACCGTTCTAGCCTGAAGAACTCCAAAAAGTGGCTCCGATGACTCTACTTCTTCCTTTTTAGCTTTTTTCCAGTTTAGCTTTTTTCCGGAAGATTCATCAATGTGCCCTTGCAGTTGGCGACGAGACTGGTGGCAGATCCATCACTGGGCCTTGCTAACATAGAAATGCGGCATCTTCCTCGCGAGCGGTAAAGCTGTGGGTTGTGAGCATAAGACAGCCGCGAAGCAGCTCCGCCGGCTTCGCCCCGGGGAAAATAGCGAACATTTGTCTGCTAAGGTTTCCCCCGGCTCAACTGCCCATAAGCTAAGTGTTCGTTGGGTGGCCTCTTTAAGCGGCTGAAAACCTTTTCTGACTAAGATCTCTTGAGCCGAACATTTTCCAACTCGTTGGTTATAGCGAGTTGGATGCGCCACACTGACGCTGGTAATTTTAACCTCGGGAGAAATACTCTGGCCACTTAAAAATCTGATAAAACAGAATCATGGTTTTTGTTCTGGAACCACATCTATTGTGGAGAATTGATTGTTGAGCTGATTGGGAGGTGTTTTTGGAACATGGATAAGTTTTTCACCCATGTCATAAGAACTCTTACGGAACGTGTCGAGAAAATCCAAGCAATCTTGTTGCACGGTTCTCAAAATAGCCCTCAAGTCGTTGACATGTGGTCTGATCATGACATATGGATTGTGCTAAATCCATCAGCCTACATCAATGAACCTCAATTGGTTCAAGCCGTCACCAACATTGGTGTAGTTTTGGGCAGTGAGTTGCACAAAAAGGACGAGCAGCTTCTGTACAGAACAGCCGTTTTATGGGAATCATCAATTCGACTTCTGGACATAACGCTTTCGCATAAAGAACCGACGAGCGATCCTCTGGACCGCCAAACAATTGTGTTCGGACACCTTGAACCGCCTTCCGTAACCCCCAGATCTCCTATCACGAATACCACATTTGACCCCGACGAAACCCGGATTAGTCCGACGTGGTTCAAATACATCGTGGCAATCAATAAATTCTGCCGAAATGACAATCTCATTGGCATGCACTTGCTTCTTGACCTGATCCGGGAGTATTTGGTGTTGGAGATGGTGGAGAGAGATCATCGAAAGAAGACCAATATTCATCGTCATGGTGACCATGAGTTCCTACCCGAACAAATCCGGTTGTCTCGGATCAAGGAATCTACGACACAAGTTTTAGACTACATCGCGGACCTTGCGTATGCATATGACAAAAAGCTCGCTTCCATGGATGAAGACTATATTAGCCGACTTCCCTGGATCCTAGAGTATATTAAACGCTCTCAGGCGCAAGTGTTAAGGTAGCTGAGTTATCAAGAATTGGTGACTTCTGGGCGATTTAAAAGGGCTCTTCATACTTAACGAAGTTAATAATCTTGCATACAAGAGCATTTGTGCCTTCACGCGGGCCCACCGGCGCGACGATATGTTTCCCTTTAACCGCCTTGGTGTTAAGGTGGGTCATGGTAGCATACGAAACCAAAGTGTCAACCCTAATACGGCGTCGCGGACAGCAATTCATTGATGTCTATTCTTATAAAGCGAAGTGGACTTTAGATGATCTTTTCGAAAATGACTTTATAGTAGCCGTTGTTTTCTTTCTTAGCGGTTCCTGCCCTGTGATAGCCGAGGGTTTTGTAAAAGTGATGATTTCGGTAATTTAGATGGCCGGTATCCCAATACCACCGGGTGACCCATGGAAACTGCGTTTCGATGTAGCGCAACATTTGTCTTCCCACTCCCTGGTTTTGCACTGCGGGATCCACATAGATAATTCCAATTTCATATTGATTCTGTCCGCGGTCTATGGCACAAGCGCCGGTTACCACGCGACCAGTGCTTGCGTCAACAAAATAATGGGCAACCTCAATAAAATGCTGATGTATCGAAGCCGAGCGGTATTGAGTATCAACCGATCCGTAAATGCGCTCATCTTCGGCAAGCGCTCGCCCCGCTGCTTCAACGAGAATCACTGCATCGTCATTGTGTGCTTTGCGAAAGTCGACGATCACCGCTTCAATCCACTCCTTCTTCTTGTCTGAGCCCGTCTAAACAACCCATTCCCCCACGATCCGGGTAATATCTTCTTGTCCGGGCGTGCCTCGGCGCTTATCCCCAATGGTACGCCACACGGTATGCCAACCAACCTTAGTGATTTACGAAATGTGCCGGATCTCCTTATTTTGGTCGATTGGGAGGATCAAGGGAAATGACGCCGATCATCCAAAGTCTCTTAACAAACTCAAGCCCGAATTCTCTTAGTGCGTCACAAAATCCAAAGTGTCTGCCCCTTACCTAATCCAGCAGACCGACAAACGTCACGAACCCTGCTCGGCCTCCTGGCGATGGAACAATGTCTAGTGAGGTTCGAATAGTGTATTGTCAGGAACGCCGAGACGGAAGTCCAACCCATCTGGTTCACTAAAGAAATCGTAACATAAACACCACCCCCGACCAGAGTTTTTTCGCCAGTGTCGCAAATCGCACTACAGCCAAAGCCCGATTCACCCTCGGGAGCGAAGTCGAGCACAATCAATGACTAGACATATTTTACCATAGACACTTTCTTCATCCGTCAGCAACTCCAATACATGCATTGGCACAGACCCTTTAAAGCGTTAAAGCAGTTATGACCTGAATGCATGGTAAGTCTAAGGCATGTCGGAAACCTTGGAGGGACCCAGGGAAGGCGCCATCACTTCTGCTGACCTACCGTCTTGGACTGGGCTGGTGGACCCGGGTGAGGCCGTTGTAACTCTTATTTCCGAGGAAAATCCGATCGCAACTGCACTCCCTTTGTGGGGAACGGAAGATGTTCGCGGGAGATCCAACCAACAAGATTGGCTTCCAATCCGAACCGACAGGCCAATTCGTGCTCCTAAAAATATTTCGTCGTCCACTATTCCGGTCATCCAATTTTCATGAGCAGTGTTTTCGATGCTCATCTGCTCCGGACGGATCCAAATCTCGACAAAATCGCCAATACTCGTGTGCATCGGCATCGATGCTACCGTCAGATGTTGGCTTTCGACGCTAATGATCCCGATGGGATCAACCACCTCTGCAATCAGGCGGTTAACCGTCCCGACAAACCGGGACACGAAAGCCGTTTGAGGAGCATCATAGATCGTCTCCGGGGTTCCCACCTGCTCTACCTTTCCCCCGTTTAACACGACTACTCGATCGGACATGGACAGAGCTTCCTCTTGATCATGGGTCACATACAGCGTAGTGATTGCAAATTCCCGTTGAATTCTGCGAATTTCATGCCGTAAGGCCAGACGGATACGAGCATCCAAAGCCGACAGAGGCTCGTCCAGCAAAAGCACCCGCGGTTTGGGAGCCAAGGCTCGCGCCAAAGCCACTCGCTGCTGTTCCCCACCCGACAGCTGATGGGGATAACGATTAGCCTTGTGTGCCAATCCCACAATATTCAGTAGCGAGTCAACCCGTTCACGGATCGATGAGCGGGATTGCCTGGCAATCCGCAACCCAAATGCAATGTTCTCCGCTGCGGTCATGTTAGGAAACAACGCATAAGATTGGAAAACCATTCCCATTCGACGCCGTTGCGGAGGCACTCGGGTGATATCCTCTCCCCCCAGCCGGATATGTCCCGTATCTGGCGTTTCAAATCCGGCAACCATGCGCAAGAGCGTGGTCTTGCCACTGCCACTGGGACCCAACAGCGAAACAAATTCTCCCTGATCAATGGCAAGGCTTACCTTTTCAAGGGCCTGCTGCTGACCAAAACGACGCCCCACCTCAAACAGTTCAAGATAGCCCATTCACTTCTCCTGCCTTTCGTAAAAACGAGCACACTGAGTCAGCTTCCCGATTAGCGAGGTCCGTTGCCGAGAGACAGATCTTTTCCCCCTAAAGCCTTCATCAGTCCGATCAAAAACCACACGATAATAAAACCTATGATAGCCAGGGCGGCTGCCGGATACGCTTGCTGTTGACCAATTAATTCCATGTAAACCCCGAACGAGTTAAATCCGAGCATACTTGAAACGGCCAAGTCTCCCACACTGAGGGCAAATACCAGAAACGCCGCGGCCAAGACTGCGCCCCGAAGATTGGGAATAACGATCCGAATAAGAACAGTAAACCAACTCGCGCCCAGATTTAAGGCGGCTTCCGCCAAGACCCGTGCGTCGATGGCGCGAAGGCCATTGTCCACCGCCCGAAACACGTAGGGCAGAGCCACCACCCCGTATGCGGCTACTAACATCACGACCCGAAAAGACAACAACCCCCCGGCCTGACCATAAAGTCTCACGATCCCTAAGATCAACACGATAGCCGGCACGACAAACGGAAGCAGACTGACAAATTCGAGCCAGGGACGAATCCGTGGATATCGAACGTGAGCCCAAAATACGGCGGGCACCGCCACCCCGATAGTCACCAGCGCGGCAAACAAAGCCATCACCACCGAAAACTTCAGGCTCGACCAAAACGAGGGATCCGTCAGAATCGTCCGATAGGCCGTAA
Source organism: Bacillota bacterium (assembly GCA_021821465.1). Taxonomy (GTDB): domain Bacteria; phylum Bacillota; class Sulfobacillia; order Sulfobacillales; family Sulfobacillaceae; genus Sulfobacillus. The sequence goes on along the minus strand of JAKACM010000086.1, from coordinate 14,881 downwards.
ATCCCGGATCTCCGCGCAGTTCCTGAAGACTAAAGACAAAGGTTGCAATCAGGGGCACCACGAAATAGACACCTGCCCCCGTTACGATCAACCACGCCCATCCCCGTTGCGTTTTCACGTCTGCCATTTCCTTCCTTGGCGATGAATCAGTGCATAAAGCCCATAGACCATCGTCATGACTACTAACATGCCTACGGCCATCGCATCGCCAAATCCTGGGTTATATAGCACATTGCCGCTCATGACCTCTCCAATCAATATAGGAATCAAATTAACCTGGCCTGAGGTGAGTGCATAGGCGGTTGCGTAAGCGCCAAAACTATTGCCGAACAAAAGCAGCAACGCCCCGAGAAAGGGTCTCCATAAGACAGCCACTCCCACATAGCGCCAATATTGCCACCAACTGGCTCCCAAACTGGCTGCTGCGTCTGACCATCGCCCCATGCTTGCGACCGTGGGACCAATAATCAGCACCATTAAAGGGATTTGGAAATATAAATAGGTGAGCGCCAGTCCTGAGAATCCAAACAAGGTAAACCCGTGGGCATAGAGATCGAAGTGTAGATGTTGACGCAAAAACTCCGTAACCAATCCGGCGGGACCCAGTGTGGCGGTAAAAGCAAAAGCCAGTGGCACGCCGGCAAAATTCGATGCCACACCCGAAAAGGTTAGAACAGAAGACCGAAGGATCTGGGGTAGTCCTCCCACACTAATCGCCCAGGACAGCACCAATCCCAGCAACCCACCTGTCAAAGCAGTCAGCCCGCTTAACAGGATGGTACTCCCATAAGCTTCAAGAAACTGGCGTTGAAACAGTTGACGGAAGTTGGCAAAAGTTAAGTGTCCACTGACATTGTGTAAACTTCCACCGACCAGGCCCCAAGATGGGAACACCAGAAAAATGAGAGCAAAGAGACTATAGGGCAAAAACCATCCTATATTGCTGCCCCATTTTGCTAGCAGAAATCCCACTGTAACTCCCTGAAGTTCTGTGCCCACCCGTCTTTGAATCATTGTGGCTCCCTTCAACCCTAAGCCCCCACGACCACGGGTCCCCATTGCTGTTGGAGAACCTGGCCCGCTCGTTTGGTTTGTGCCACCGTGGGGAACTGGGCTTTGGCATAGGCAGAGGCAGGGGGCAATTTTGCCGCCAATGTCGCGGGAACCTTGCCTTGTTTTACTAAATCGGCATAACGAACGGGATGGGCATAACCTTCAAGCCATGCCAGCTGCCCTTCGTCCGAATACAGGTACTCCTCCCACAAACGCGCAGCAAACGGATGCGGAGCATATTTGCTGACGGCCTGGCAGTAGTACCCTCCCAGTACCCCGGTTTTGGGAATCAAAATGGTCAGGGGAGGATTGCCATGAAAGGACTCCCGATATCCTAATAGCAAGTAGTCCCACATGATCACAATGGGAGTCGTCCGATTTGCTATCGTAGCGGACGAAGCCGGTACAACAAGAAAGTTTCCGTTTTTTTTGAGTTTCGCAAAGAACTCGATTCCCGGCATAATGTTATCCAGTGAACCGCCGTTAGCCAAAGCAGCTGCCCACACAGCCATAAACGCATCGTTGGACGAACGGGGATCGCCATTAATACCAATAGTATTCTTGTACTCGGGCTTAAGTAAGTCGGCCCAGTCCTGCGGCACATTCTTCACCATGGTCGTATTCACCGCAAAAGCCTCGACACCGTAATAATCCCCAACCCAATAGCCCTTGGGATCTTTCATGGCATCAGGAATCGAATTCCAATGAGAGTTTCGGTAAGGATCCCAAAGTCCTTCGGTGATTCCTTCGGATGCAAAAGACGGCCCCACGTCGACCGTGTCGGGGCCTGTACTTTTGTTGTTCTTGTAGGTGATAACCGCTTGCAGTTCCTGTCCGGAAGAATCGTCGGGCGCCATATTGTTAATGGGGATCCCGTATTTTGCTGGGAAACCTTTCAGAAGTGCTTGGTAGTTTGCCCAAGTCGGGGGAAGTGCAATCGTGTTGAGTTTGTCTTCTCTTTTGGCTTGAGCCGTTAATGTGCCCAGAGGAATGGCATCACCTGAAGCGAGCAGATCGGAAAGGGAGGGAACTGGTTGAGGCCGGGGCTGCCGTTACGCCGCAAGCCGCAAGAAAGGACATCAATGCCCCGCTTCCTAAAAGGCCGGTGGCGGCACCCAAACCGCGGCGCAATAATAGCCGACGTGTCATGGGACCCATCAAGTTAGGTTTGTTTTGTTCTGACATTAGAGTGCTCTTATCCTCCTAAATAACAACAATGAATGGCATGTACACTATTAAATTTCTTGATCAATCGCGTCTCGCCCAACAATACACAGCAGCCGTTAAAAATGCGCAAACAATGCGTTAACTTCTCATTAATGTTTGATGAGGCGGACTCATAATACCGAATTCATCCCCGTTATCTCTTTATAAATGGCCGGATCATGGCCGAATTGATTGAGAAGATGCGCGAGGCGGGGACAAGAGGATTCATGCGCGAACCCAGATCTTAGCGGAGTGTATTGTGTCTTTGTTGTTCGGGCTTCACGCAATCTCGGCCTCGCGCCAGCAGGGAATTAATCGGTACCGGTTGGCAAATCTTCGGAAATACCCAAAAGTTGTTCCAGCATCCTTCGAATATGCCGCTGTTGGGACGGTTCGAAGAAAATTTCCCGAGATCCGAACAGGTAATAATAGACCTCAACTTCCTCTGGGGTGGAGCCGCCATGACCAAAAGGACCCATACCGTGATCGCCCCCAACTAATACCGAACCGGTTGGAAACTTAGTCAACCAGCGGGTTAAAAAGGTATTCAAGTGATGATCGATTTCCAAGACGCGGGCAGCGTATTCGGGCGACCGACCTCCGTGAATATGCCCAGCCATATCCACCCCCATCGGATGAATCAGAAGCAAATCGGGATGATGATTATTGGCCATAGACCAAGCTTGCTCAAAGACCCAAAGATCGTCCGTATCCTCGCGTTCATACCACTTAGCATGAGAGATACTCTGACCGGCTAAGATGTCCCACCAATAGTATCCTGATACAGCCACAGAACCTCCTTCTTCATTGATCTTGTCAAATAGATGGCCTCGGACTAACGGTCTTCGGTCAAAATTACTTAAAATGCCATGTTCCGAGGGGTTTTGACCCACGATGACGGTGGCGTAATTGGGCAAGGACCAAGTTGGCAACGCCGCACTGATCAAAAATCGTAAGCATTGGCGTGCTTCAAAGGCTTGACGAAAGGTGGGAAGAAACGGAAAAGCGGATGCTCCCATTCCGTCTACAAACACAAACGCGACCGGATTCAACGACACCCTCTGATCTCCTTCCTGCAAATTTTATGCTTTGAGTGTAGCGAACCCAGGTTAATACTAGCGCGCGGTCATGTTACAAATGGGTTAAAATTGTGTGTGGTCATCGGCTTATTGCAGTCATGCACTCTGTGATGTCTACAGAACCGTAAAGTCACATTAAAGAGGCGTGCACCCCGTCATCAATAGCCGCCCCGTTCCATGGGGTGGTTCCAAAGATTTCCCCAAATCCCAAAACCAATCAATATGAAGGGAATCCGTCACCATGATTCTAGAAGCCGCAATGCTGAGTGTAAGAAACGGTATGGAAAGGGATTTTGAAGAGGCATTCAAAAGAGCTTCGCAAATCATTTCCAATATGAGTGGATATCAATCGCACCAACTACACAGATGCCTTGAGTCCCCAGGCAAGTATTTATTGTTGGTTCAGTGGAGCGATCTGGAAAGCCATACCGTAGGTTTTCGGCAATCAGCGCAATATCAAGAATGGAAACGGTTATTGCATCACTTTTATGACCCGTTTCCCACGGTAGAACATTTCGAAGAAGTGAGCCTGTAATCTTCTTCTGATGGAGTTAGCGCATAAATGTCAACATGCCTAGTCCAACCGCAATCTACCTGTGGCGGTCGGACTAGGCATGTCCTTAACTCCCAAATGAAGAAGTTCCTACGCCATTAAAGGGGTGTGATCTGGACCAGGAGGCGACTTCCACGCTATTCAGAACGAAATTCCACCACACGGCACTACCATTACTGCAACTCAGAGGAGGACTCGCGTCACGGCGGAAGCACGGGTCGGAACTTCACGGGAGAAGAAAGAATTATCGATGTGATCACGCGTCCGAAGGGAATGAGCCGGTCCACCAAAACTGGCGCATATTGTCAACCCGGGGTGGGACCGTACGCCGGCTCACCGCGCTCTTTGAGTGTTTATTTCACAAGGGCTGGATACACCTGAGCCCCGTTCCGTCTGATTCTCATCCATTCACAACACCGGCCGTTGACGGCCTAAGCCATTTGTCGTCCCTACTGTTCCCGATGCTACCAAAGTATCCTTTCCCAGCCCGCAAACCTCTGGAGCGCTATCGAACTCATAACAAGCCTCTAGAAACTCGTTGCGATACTCCGTCAGCAAGAGTTTTTTTGAGCATCGCCCGCGGAATACTTCTGGACAATGCTCCCGGCCCTGCCAATTTGACGTCGCGCAGGCCCTTGTTGTAGCACATTCTTCAGTTCATTGGGAAGAAAGGTGTAAGTAATAGGCCATGGTGAGCCACCTTGTTCCATGATCTCCCATAGCTGATCGGGGTCTTCCGTGATTCCGCTCGTCCATTGACGACGGAATTTCTTGAAATCCGGGACCCACCCATCCAACATCTCGGAAGATGGCGGTGCATACCAGGCCCGAGGATCTACGTTGTCCGGGACAACGTACTGTTGCTTTTGGCTGGGATTAAACATATACGGCAACCACCCCAACCGACTGGTGACCGCGACAATGACTGTGTCCTGCTATGCGCACAAGTTCTCGGAGAACCTCGTAATGCCGTGGAAAGGTATATGTACGATACGGGTGCATCAAAACTGATCACCATGTCGAACTGACCGTCACGGTAAGCATCCAGTTCTGTTAGACGTCCTTGGACAAACTCAATATGATCTTATACTCCCGCCGCCAAGGCCTTTTGGCGAGCGAACGCCAGCATCGCATGAGAGATACCAAAATGTGTCACCCGCACGCCCAGTTGAGCCAAGAAGATCGAGAATCGCCCAGTGCCGGCTCCTCCATCAAATACAGTACGGACACCGTCAAGGTAGTGAATAATTTCCCGTTCAAGATGGGGCCTTTTGGATGATGTCGTCCATGAACAGAGTTTCACGTTCCTCTTCCTCACTTGGCTTCGCACTCAAATTCCAGTGCCGATACGCAATATCCTCATAATCCTTAAACATATCACTTCCTCGATCCTCCATAACGGGCTGAAGTGGAAAACAGAAGAATACCAAATCCCTCTGTAATTTTGGAATATAGAGACATAACAGCAAAATGCATTGAACCTTCGTTCTTGTTTAGCCTTTATTCCGCCGACTCCGCAAGGAATTTCCTCATTCATCCATAACGAGCATACATAACCTAAAAGACCTCACACCTTTCGAGTTCCTCATCCGGATCCGCGATGATGCAAGCAAAGAAATAAACCTTGGGGCCACGGACGCCGATAAGAAATTGATGGCAAAGAGTTTACCGGCTCTACCGAACAATAACGTAAAATAATTTATTGGCGTCGAAGAAAAGCGCGACGCTGCGCCGTTGCGGCCGCCGCAGCGCCTAATAATGCCGCTGCGATCCCGATCATAGCGGTAAATGCCCACGGAGCCGAAAGTCCCCATGACCCCCGTAGATGAAGATCGATTAGGGGCCCTATCGCCCAAGCTGCCGATCCACTCGCACCAAACGCCCCCATATAGGCCCCTCGAGCGCTATCGGGAGCCAGAGACGCCGCCAGGCTTTGTGATGCAGGACTCCAAATCATCTCGCCTACAGCAAAGAGAGAAATAACGGTTGCGACCGACCAACCGGTTCCTTTAATAAGCAGAAAGAGAAAGGGCACCCCCATCAACACTAATGCTCCGCTCAACTTGCGTTTCATGGAAACTTTGCTGACAATCTTGGTGATTCGTGCCTGAAGAACGACAACCAAAAAGGGATCGATCATAGCCAGAAGACCCCATGAAGCGGGGCGAAGTCCGTAAGATGTGACGGTGACGATGGGCAGGACAACTTCATAAGCTACATAAACAACGAAGCCGGCAAAAGTTGATAGTAATAGCAATACGAAGGGAGTATCCCGCAGTACGGTTACTAATCTGCCGTTGTCACGAAACACGGTTGTCTCGTGTGAATAATCATCGATAGGTAGTCGTGCAAACGAAACCAGTGCCGAGATGAAACCCATTCCGGCTACGCTGAGAAAGAAGACAAGCCAGTCCTTATCAAGTAATGCCAGTCCACCCAGAGGTGGACCCATTACGTAACCGATGTTGCTTATCACCCGCAATGTTCCATAAGCGGACTCATGGCGCGATTCCGACACCAAATCGCCGACCATCGCATTTGTGGCCGCAAATCCCGGACCCGAGGCAGCTCCGGCAATCACCACCATGATAATCCCAAAGATTAGGTGATGACCACCGAAACCCAGAGCGATACTGGCTAATGATTCGACACCCCACGCGGTGCCGATAACCTGACGGCGACCGATACGATCAGATAGACGACCGCCTAAATAGCCTGTTGTGGCGGCTGCCAACGCATCAAGCGCATACATAATCCCTATGGTGGTGAAACCCGCGTGCATATAGGACGCGGCCCAAATCCCCATGAAACTCCAGAGCGCAGAAAACGCAACCGTACTAAGAAACGAGACCAGTAGCAATGGAGCCAAGCGCCGATCAATTTTCATCCCCAGCGTTACAAATAAAATGCGATATAGCAATATGGTCACCTCAGCGTCGGGAGGAGATTATGGGACTGTGTGAGGCCATAACGTTGACAAGTGGCTCGCATCTCATCGAGTTTCAGATCGATGGACCAAGCTGGTGCAATGTCCAAACGTCATCACCATCTCCTCTACAGCTGATCTCCTACCGAAACCGATCCCTCATCTTATTGTGCAACATCCCCGGATAAAATAACACCATGGACCGACGATTCAGCCCGAAAAGGATTGCCCTGACTTATCTGACTCATGGAACCGACAATTTGCTGCCCTTGTCCCCTTAATTTCTATTGTGATTACACAATCCTAATCACAAGATCACGGCAATGCTGACTTAGTCTACCGCAACCGGATTTCAACAAAGTCGACCGTATGGTCCCTCCGAGTTTTGTTCGACAAACCCCTTGAACATTCTCGCAAAGAAGAACTGGCGATTCACTGTTCGGTAAAGTTTTTTCATGATAAAGGCCGGCCCAAAATGCAATGAGAATCAGGACGACCAATTCCCTGATTATTGTTGGACAGTCGAGGATTGTGGCAAGGGTAAATGTTCATGATAGACCTCGTAGCAAGCTTCTCCAGTCTGTACGAAGAAGACATTTGAGCGGCACTGGCAGAGACGAACCGTGACCATTTTCGAATTCATGACCTCTAATGGACGAAGATCTGTTTAATCGCGCCGTTATCGAAGGTGGATTGCGTAAAATCCTGATCAGACCATACGTCCAAGTCCATCCCATGATCCTTAAGGCGTTAGATTACTTGTATCGAAGCTGAGTAGACCATTCGGACCGCAACAACGAAAAATGCCATTGAGCCATAATCCCATTGACTGTCCAATAGTGTTCTCGAAGAATCCCATCCAGATGAAATCCAAACTTTTGCAATAACCCTACGGAAGCCATGTTGTGTTCAGCCGTTGTCGCATAAAGTTTGTTCAGCAGCAAGGTTTCGTTCGCAAACATTTCCGTCAGAAAGAGACGAAGCATGATCGTGCCTAGCCCTCGGCCACGATGCTGCAGAGGGAGGTAATATCCGAACTCCATACTCTTGTTGCGGGGATTAAAGTCAAATGCCTCAATTCTTCCGAGCGCCGTCCAGTCGCCCTGAACCAAGCAGTATATGGCGTTGTGATGGGCCCGGGTACTGTCCCTTAACTTCCCAGCATAGATCTCGAAATCATCAAGATCGTGGGTAGGGCGACACGTGTAGAACTCTCGCTGAGGTTCTGTGACATCCCACTGGTACACTATGGAATAATGCTCTTCTTGTAACGGCACCAACCGGTAGTTCATCTGTCTATCCCTTTCACGTGATCGATAGCCGACCGACCCCAAGGCATTATCGCCCAACACAAAGGTAGATACGAGTTGCTTCCCACGGCGAGTGCCGCGTTACGCAAGACCCTGCAATTCCGCCGTCCGAGCCTCCCTCAGATAGGGTGCTGCATAGAAATTCGGAAAGGACGTAAATCGACTAAACACTCTTCGCGAACCCCATTTCACCAGCGAAGACATCCTCACTCGGCATTACATTAAGAGCAGTCTGAACCGCTCTACCTCGTCTAAGGGCAGAACTGCCAGCCAAAACGGCCGTTTCAAGGAATTTTATGATCGGTCGTCTCGTCATCAAACAACCCCGCCCTCGCTAAGATAATCATGAAAGAGTCCTACCCACTCATTTATCAAGTTGTCGATTCTTTCTTCACCGCCTCGTGCGGCATATGGCAAAAATGTCACGGGCTGAGAAAATTCCAGGCTTCGCGCTGATGCCACACCGCGGCAATGACGTCACCGGATCATCACCGTAATACAGCGCGGGATCAGTGCTCTCGTTAATAGCAATACGTGATTACCTGTAAAGGAGATCCTCCCGGGCGACTACATGGCACTCCGCAATCATCGCCCGTTGGTCTGCCACCCGATTTTTGGCAGCCGGAAGCCTGGAGAATTACTCACGGCGCAAGACCCCGGCGTCCCCATTAAGAGTGGCATGGCGGTGGTTCCACATCATGATCGGATTCCAATTGGGCCAACCAGGCATCCTTCCGTTTGGGTCACATGTTGCCCCGTTTCTTGATACGCTTCCCAAGCACGCCATGCGTCTTGGCGCAGAATGGCCCGAGCTTCCTCTCCCTCTACATACTCTCTCATCGCTGCCTTCATAACCCAATGTGGCGTCCGGTGACTTGCTGCCTCCAAACGCTTTACGCGATTGCGAATGTCCGGATCGAGTTGGATCGCAACAGCACGGAGCGGGTCTCGTCGCATCGACAATCAGTCCCCCTATACGATATGACTCAGTAGTACCCTATCACACAATCAAGAATTCAGCGCATTGCCAGCCTTAATTTTCTCCGTTAATCCCATGATTGGCCAGGTGTAGGCATCATTAACGGACGAGGCTAAGGATGACTCGCTTGGACAAATGGAGAGGACGATGTCGACGTCACGGTTGTTCCCTCTTTAATTTGCTGGATTTCCCAGTGACTATTTGGACCCCCAATAGGAGTCGTCAACCACAACGTAAGCGATCGATGGTGGGAAAAAGTCAGAACCTCATACGTGGCAATTCCGTACCCGTCGCTCTTGCCCACCCAGTGACGCAAGGCTAGCCAATCCGCCTTTGTGAAATGGTGCCTGGTTGACGGAGTCATTAGGGATTTCGCTCCATAAGAAACATTTGCTGTCATGTCCTGGCTGAACATGAGGGCCACGTTGGGTGGTGTACTCGGCTGAATCTCGTGCTGCGAAACACTAGGCGACCGCCCCAACATGTAATAGCCGCTCGCCCCAACAATAAGACCAATGAGACCCGCAAGAATGATTTTAGATTCATGTCCTTCCCTCCAAGTTACGATTCATTGATGTTGGAACGCCGATCCCCACCAAAGTGAAACTTTACTGCCGAATCTTTGCTAAAGAAACCGCCGTTTTTTTAATCTCGTGTTGCTCTTCCGTCTCCCGACTCTGATCGGCCTAACCCGTAGCTCTTTCTCCACTCGTCGAATATTGCCCCGATGGACCAGGCCGTGCATACATGCATTGCATCGGATATTCAGAATTGTGGCATTTCCAGACATCTTCCATATCATTGAAATCATTGACAAAGCATCCATATTGTATCGTAATGTAATTTTTAACAGAAACCACAAGTAGGGACTACACCATGTGATATTGGGAATCTAAATATCTGCCACTGGTTTCTTTGTATCTTGACTCGATGAGAGCTGCTATCGCAGATCAAGAAATTTTGAAGAACCGCAGCAAACCGAAGTCCCTGCCTACTAGCCGAATCCACTGATCAATTGGTGATTCCGGGAATGATAGGCCGCCTCACCGGAAGTCACATGCGTAAATTGAGAGATCACCTTATTATGGACACAATTGTCGCAAGATTTTTGGTTAACTTGCCATTTTCAAGAAGGGCTCAGATCTCATGATAGAATTTAATAGGCATACCATTACAGCTTTGAACTTGTAGGGGATCTCATGGTTTGCCCGGGAGTCAGAGAGATGGAAAATTGCATGCGGTGATAAATTGTGTCCTTTCACTAGTTTTTGGCAAAATGTGAAATCTACCAATAGCAGAGACGGATTCTCCAATACATAAAGTGCAGAGGACTCGTTCTGGCACCTATCGTATAAAGTTGACCCCGTAACCTGTTTGCCAAAATTTCGTGAAGATGGAACAGATAAACAGAAGGTGGTCAAACTGATTGAACTTCAGTACTTTGAGAGATCGGATTTTTCTCAACTGGTCGCTTGGGTCACATCTCCTGAATTCTTGCTGCAATGGGGCGGTCCTGATTTTGAGTATCCTTTAGATGACAAACAGTTGGATCACTACATTTCCGGAGCGAACAGACCCGGCTCAACGGTCCTAATCTTTCGGGGAATGGATAGCGCCAGCGGACATGTTGTGGGACACATCTCTTTGGGGCGAATCGACCGGAAGAATCAATCGGGACGAATCGGTAAGGTCTTAGTGGGTGATCCGGGTATGCGCGGGCAAGGAATCGGCCAGAGCATGATCAGACAATTGTTGGCTATCGCATTTGATGATCTCCAATTGCACCGGATTAGTCTTGGTGTCTTTGATTTCAACCATACCGCTATCGAAGCGTACCGCAAAGTCGGATTCACATTGGAAGGCGTGTTGCGGGATGCGAGAAAAATCGGCAACGAATTTTGGAACCTGTGCGAAATGGGCATGTTGGCTCATGAATGGAGGACGAGAAAAACCGCCACCTAGTCATTACCGCGGGCAACGTGCGTTACGTATGAATAGTAATCGGTCAGTTAATCAACCGCACATTGAGTCAACTTAACGATGGCTTGACGCAGTGGCTTCTTTTGCTGACAAGCCGACTGATGAGAAAGACCCCGCTCTATAACACTTTTAGTGTTCGCACGCTCCCGGGCAACGCTATTCTGTACGATCCGGAATGTGAAACAAGCCGGCGGCAAACTTCCGGCCGAACGAGCAGCAAGTGCATCCGGATCGGTCAACGGCAACATTGTAAGCTAATGGGTCACAAAACAATCTTTATAAGACGCCAAGATTCACTCATAACTCCCGCGCTGCGCCGATTTCCGCAGCTTATTGGAGATTATTTTTCAAAGAGTCAGCAGGCAAAAGCGTAACTTTGGTAAGCATTGTAAAAACCAGAAAGTGGGTCCTCGAAGCTAACGGTCCCAGAAATTTGGAGAGTCTGGGAGGTTCGTGAATACTGTGATGAAAAAACATACACCGACGTTCAAAGCACAAGTCACCTTAAAATCATCAGATTAAGAAAAAAGAACGAAAGCGGGCATAGATGCGGTGCACAAGGCCCCGATGAGAGAAACGGTCATACCGGCCGTGGTCGATGCCCAGGTCAGATTCAAATCGCCGGCATGCCACGTATCCAACTTATGACATAAGGTGTCTTCGGGGACGATTAAATGGTTGATATCGGGTGGGGCCCACAACACGGTGTGCATAAAGTGCGACGAAGCGGAAGATGTGGAGTCCAGGCTGACCGGTTCTGCCAGACTGGATGACTCAAGTGTAATCGTGGCATTTTCTTCCGATTTATCCGTCATGACCTCGATAAAGAGAAGAAGACGCCGGAGCGGGGGTGGTTGAAGGTCTATCATAGGGAAAATCCGGATCCAATACACGGGCGGCAATTTGCGCCGTCCATCCACAATGTGTGCACGTTAAAACGACCAGCGGTAAAGCCGGACCTCCGAGTCGCACAAGATTGGGCTGAAAGTCTGGGGTCATCACACCATCCAGCAAACTAAACTGTTTATGGCCGCACAACGGGCACACCGCTCCCCCGGTTGGGTCTTGTTATTGAGGCGTTGGAGAAGACGTGACTTCCATTCCGCTTCCATCAGTTACCCCTCATTTGTTTGACTACTATCTTAATTATAATGAACCTTTTAGGATAAATCCTATCAGATTTATTGCTTTTTGCCCGCTTCATGACAATACAAGCGCCGCCGGGTTCGTTCAAACACCGCCATGCAGCACATCCCAGTTGATTATGCAGGGCAAACTCCTGCAAAACATTCTCGCCTGCAGCGGATGATGCTCAATTGTTTTTCACACCTCTCAACCCACCAGAAGATCCGGTTGCTGTGGATCAAAGCCGGAGGGCAACCGAAGCCGTCCGCAAAATTGACTGAACGGTGACCCGGTTTGTGTTCTGTGTGAAGCTCGCCGCAATCTATCTTGTCACCAAGAGCAGATCCGGTGCATCAGTGGCATACCTCCTTTTCGGAACGATGAAGGGGACCAAGGCCGCATAATCATTCAAAGAACCAACCTCCCCCGGCCCATAACGGCGGTTGCTCGATCCAAATCCTCAATTCCCATGATGCCCGTGATTCCTGCCGCAAGTGCTGGCGGCACCAATTCTTAATACCTATTCGGTTTCCCAAACTCATGATTAGATTGGGGCGAAAGAACCATGCGCTTTTCGAGAGGCGCGAAACCACATGAGACATGCGCACTACTCGTCTACCAACTCAAAAAGTTCAACAATAAGTATGGTGTCATCCGATAACGGAACGCCCTCTGTTGCCATACCGTCCCAAGCCTTGATGTGGTCTCTCTTAAATTTGTCTACGTCCTCTCCGTCCCCCTCACCTCGAACCAAACGCGGGTCTGGATTACCAAATGACGTTTCAAACACTTCGAGGTGCCTAACATTACATCGCGGAGTACCAAACTTGTCCATTACGGTGCACACCTTTCCAATCAAATCGTAGATTCTGTCTAATTCCTGCTGCGTGTAAGAAACCTTGGGACCACACGTTGCGGTTTTGTTCCCCTCGATTATTTGTTGGATTAACTTCTCGCCTAGTCCGTTATCCCCATCCCATCCATAGTGATATTTGTCTTCGTGAATAATCATAGATTTCACTCCCTCAACCATGTCCCCATATTGTGGTGGCATAGCATCCTGCTTGCACCCACTAACGGTTCACCTGCAGCGTGACACAAATGGCCTCACTGTGTGTATTCCTAAGTGCATATGTGCTGCAAAAGAAAACAACCACCATAAGGTTAGCTGACCTAATCCCGTCTCGATACGGGATAGGTCGGCAGACAGGGTATTCGAATTTGTTCCGTATACAACAATCCAGACCTCATCCTTCGGGATAAGGGCGTGAATGGATCCACATCAATTTGCCAACCAACCTAAATGACAATGCCGATACCCGACCAGTTCGGTGAAAACAGTGTGCCGAAATGCGACGGCATCTCTAGCTCCGGACGATTTTGTCACATCACCTGACCCGATTACACGGTCATAAGATCAAACCCAACTGGATTCATCCCATAATCCCCACATATTTTCATTTTCGTTGAATAACCCATTCAACGACAACGCTTTTATTGTCACAAAGCTATAGGATGGGTGTCTTTCTTTAGACACTGCACCAGTTTAAAAAACGGGAACAACGACCGCAACAAGTGCTGTTTTCGGTGTTAGTCACCATGAAGAACTCTATCGCATCGAGATCGCTGGCGCATAAGCTTGGATTCTCTTATCAACACTCATATCTGTTCGCGCCTTTCGCTGGCGACAGGCCCAATGGCCACCTATTCTTTCTTCACTGAGTCCAGTCTTCGACAAGCAGCCCTTGAACCCGTTCAAACTCGCGTGTATTGTTTGTGATCAAGGGAACTTTCAATGATAAGGCATGTGCCGCAATCATCGTGTCGAGGGGACCAATAGGTTGTCCCTGTCTCTCCAATTGCGCACGGATCTGTCCATACATCACGGTTGCGTCAACCGTGAAATCTGCAATATCCAGGGGCAAAAGGAACCCCTCTAATGCCGCTTGATTTCGTTCTTGATAGTCGCTCTTTGACACGCCATACTGTAACTCCGCCACAGTAACCACGGAGACGCCAATCTCCCCCGTATGAAATCCACGCATTCGATTCACCAATGCATCGGATCGGCGTTTGATGAGAAATATACAGATGTTCGTGTCCATCATATAAAGCATCAGAACGGCTCCGTGCGTTGCTGTTCGAGCGGTTGCTGGCGATCTTTCAAGAAATCGTCCGAAAACAAGCTTAACGATTGAGCCAACGAGTCCCACGCGTCATCCATGGGCAATAAGACAATGGCCTTACCAATACGTTTTATGAACACCTCTGACCCGTTCAGACGAAAGTCTTTAGGTAAACGCACTGCCTGACTCCGCCCCGACTGAAAAATTTTTGCGCGTTTCATGACCTCGCCCCCATGATATATATCAAGTATATACCATTTGGCAACTAAACTCCACTCGCATACATGCTCCTGACTCATTGTCTCAAGTGCGAGCGGCATTATCTTGCGCGTTGAATGTTGAATAAGGTACTAACACCCCAGAGATGTCGATGATAACGATGAATGTCCTAAAGGAAAGAGAGCGCCGAGGTCATTCTATAGTGGACCCAGAAATTCGGACAATCTGGGAGGCCTTCAAGTGTTACACTGGACACGTTATGCCCAAACAAAAACACTACACCCCGACGTTCAAGGCTCAAGTGACCTTAGAACTCCTCAAAGAA
>JAKACM010000085.1 GCA_021821465.1 Bacillota bacterium | reverse complement strand
AATGCTGTCGCTTCACATCCTCCTCCAACATATCCCAGCCATGTTATCGTGGCGTGATGGATAAGATAACCTCCCAAGGCCGCTCCGCCTGCCATTCCCACATAAATTGCCGAGCCGTTCCACGCCAGGATAACCGATGGTGCGCGAGGGCCAAGTTCCAATAGCCGGTGCTGTTGAGGAGCTTGCAGAATCCACCCACTGAGGGCCCAAAGTCCGAGTGCTGCAAGTGTCTCCGGCAGTGTGGTAATGGTCCAGTGCAAGGTAAGAAGCACTAAGGCTACGAGGCCCAGTGCCGGAGTTAATGTCTTTTGAGCTCCCCAACGATCGACACCGATGCCTCCGATGTGGTTGCCAAGCATGGCCATCAGTCCATACCACAACAGGATGCCGCTTGTTTCCCAACCCGAAAGACCCACAGAGTGACGGAGGACGGGGATTATGTACGTATACACAGTAAAACTCCCAATCGTCCAGATAATGGTAAGTAACAACATCTTAGAAACGCGTGGACGTCTAATCACTTCAATCCGCTCCCTCAAACGAAGGGGTTCGGGTGTTGAGGACTTGGGCAACGCTATGAAAATTCCGATGGCCGCAATTCCTCCCAACATTGCCAAGAAACCAAATGTTAAACGCCATGAGAACAACGTTCCTATGATTGTGCCAATCGGAACCCCGAGAACAATAGCTGCACTGAATCCTGTCAATACGGTGGCCAGAGCCCTTCCCCGCAGATTCGGGGAAACTAGGCTGGCTCCCACCGCGGAGGCTTGGGGAGTATAGATGGCCGCCGTAACCCCGGCCAGGATTCGAGCAATAAGGAGCCACAAGTAGTTGGGAGCCAAGGCGGCCAATAGATTGGCCAATGAGAAAATGGCGAGAGCAGAAGTCAATAGAAGCTTGCGGGGTATAGAACCCGTAATGGAAGCAAGAACAGGAGATCCTATGGCATAAGTCAGAGCAAAAACCGTCACTAAAAATCCGGCAGACGACAAGGACACGCGAATACCCTGAGCCACATCCGGAAGAACACCGGCAATGACAAAGACGTCCGTGCCTAAAGCAAATGTACCTAAGGCCAAAATCAACAACTGACTACGCGGCATAAAACTGTCCCTCACTGTCTTAGTTTGATAGTTCTCGAAATATAATACAAATTAGAGTGACCAAGTTCAAGAGATTTTATGATAAGATAACTATCGAACAATGAACTATCGAATAAATGGTAAGTGAGGAAGGTAAGCTCAATGAGGCCGATTTTTCACCCGCAACCCCACGAATTCGCCCTAACAACCGTTTTTCATGCGCTAAGCGACCCCATACGACTGGAGATTGTTCGGAAACTGGCCTCGATCCCCGAGCAATCTTGTGGATGGTTCGAGATGGGATTGACGAAATCCACGCTTTCCCACCATTTTCGAGTTCTTCGCGAAGCCGGAGTAATTAGGACCAGAATTGCGGGAACCCAACGGTTCATCTCATTGCGTCAAGAAGACTTGGAGTCTCGGTTCCCGGGTTTGCTCGCCCTCGTCTTGCGTGAGTCGCTTTCCGACTCTGCCAGAAGACAATAATCATGGACCTCAGATACCTTAACAAGATTGCATTTCACATTGATCAGGAAAAGTATTGGGTGTTCGCATTCTGTTCTTGGATTATCCAGCGAGTTGATCGAGTGGCCACAACGCCATTGGGTATCGGGACATAGCAGATCGACCTATATTCCTCTGCCTTCGCCGGTTCATACCTCGAAGTGAGGAATATAACTCTAAGACATCCAATTCGTTGCGGAATCAGCTCTGTCTTGGTTATAGATAGGAGTGCATGCTCTATTGTGTCTGTGCCGGCAGCTACTGCGTTTTCCATTCTCCGTGCCACTCGTACAAGGGTGCCGTTGTCGTATACTCTCGCAACACCTCGATTTTTCTTTCGGCGAACCAGACCACACTCGCTCCCGCAAATGAGAATTCGCGGCCGTGCCACCGACATCGAAAAATCCACTCAATGGCTGCAGAGTTCTGTCCGCCAACGAATGAGGTGATATCCCACTGAAGAACTTGGCCACCTTGGCTGAACCATGTGCGCATCCACTGCCGTACTGTCTCGCGGCCCTTATATACTGGCCCATAACATTCTGTAATCACACACCGTTCCGTCAGTGTTTCCAATACGGTATTAATACGTCCGGTTTTCCAGCCTTCCACATACTTTGTCAATAATGTCCGCATTGCGTGGTCATTCAAGGTCAATTTCCCCCGATCGATTTCATTATCTCATCGGTTCATTTGATCCAGAACCGTTTTGGGGAAGCCATTACCAGTGCAGCAGGCTATGGCTTCCCCCGTGCGGAAGCCTTCGCACGTTCCCCATGGTCCAGGCAAACCCGTCTCAAATCTTTAACCCAAGACCTATAATGGGAGTCGCGAGGTGATATGGTGGAACATAAAGCCATATCAAGACCCATTGGGCCGCCAGATTGTGTCCCATCTTTCACAAGGGAGTAAGGAGGTTTAAACTGCTTACAATAAATACGCGATTATCTCTGACAATATGGTATAATAATTCCCGGTGATAGATCAATGGACGAACAGTTTGTCAGCATCGGTAAGGCCGCAAAGATGCTCGGCATGAGCATTGACGGACTCCGGAAGTGGGAACGCGAAGGGCGCCTGATTCCGGTGCGTACCGTGACGAATCATCGGCGCTATCGGGTGGCGGATTTACACGTACTGATGCACGATGAGGCACAGAGACTTAGGCTGGACATGCGGTGTATCCTCTATGCTCGGGTCTCCACGAAAGAACAGCAAGACGCGGGGAACTTGGATCGTCAAGTCGGGCGCTTAACGGTTTTCGCAGCGAACCAACCATGGACGGTGGTGGCTGCCTTGACCGATGTGGCCAGTGGTTTGAATGAAAAACGGCCGGGCCTTCATCGGTTGCTAGATCTAGCTCAGCAACACCAAGCGGGCATCGTGGCTGTGGAGTACAAGGATCGACTGGCGCGCTTCGGGTTGGCTTATCTGGAAAGCTACTTGCACGCCTTTGGCGTGCGTGTTGTCGTCATGGAGCCCACGGCGAAAGACGACCCGCAAGAACTCGTGGAGGACTTGATTGCCCTTACCACGTCGTTTTCGGCTCGCATTTACGGCAAACGCGGAGGAAAAACGGTGGGGTCGACCGTGCGTCAAGCGATGGCCACCTTAGCCCAGGAAGGGGTCTCCGAATGAAAACAACCATTTTTGGGGTCTTGCTCAATGTCACGCCCGATCAGGACACGGTGTTACGCCGTTTGATGCGCAAATATGGGTACATGCTACGATTTGCCTTTCAACGTTTGATGGAAGGGCTACAAAATGTAGGCGGTTTGGAACGGCATTGTGCCAGTGAAACCACGTTGCCCTTACGCTACGCCAAAGATGCGGTGCAAGAAGCGCAAGACCTGATCCGCGCCCGGCATCAAGCGATGCAAGACGGGCTGACACTATGGACGCAACGGGTGAAAAAAACCCGCGAGCGACTGCAAACCCTTCAGACCGCGCCACACCCTAATGCTCGGCGCATCGCCGGGCCAGAGCGGAAACTCGCGTACCAAGATACTCGACGAGCGTTTTATCAACAGCATGTGGAAGCAGGCACCTTTCCTCCGATCATCTTTGGCACCAAAGCGCGGTGGTTGGACCGGTTCAAAGTCATGGATGACCCCGTTGCCGAACAGCGACGGCTACAGGACTGGAAGGAAGCGTGGGAGGAGAGCCGCAATGGTCGGCTTTCCGCACGGGGGGACCGCACGAAAAAAGGAAATCCCCTCCTGCGTGTCAGCGAAGCGCCGGACCATTGGGTCTTAGAAATCTCGCTCGATAGCCTCAAACCGGGCAAACCCGACGCCAAAGTCCCTCGGTATGAGAAGCGGGAGATCCCTCTCTACATTGCGCGGAAGGTGTCCAAGAAAACCGGTCAAGTCAATGGGCGCGATTATGAAGGCTTGCTCCGCCGAGTGCTCGCCTCCGGCGATCCGTATCAGGTGGAAATTCTCCGACGTCAAGGACGGTATCAGGTGCGGATTACCGTCGAAGAAGTGCCAGCGCCATTACAATCCGATCCTCACAATGGCTGGGTGGGGGTGGATACCAATGTCACGTTTTTCGCCCTTTGTCATGTACTGCCCGACGGGAATCCTCACGCCTTTGCGACGATTGGGGATCCGCGCCTCTTGGATGTCCGATCGACCCAACGCGACGCGTTGGTGGGACAACTGGCAATCGAGAC
The DNA here is from genome assembly GCA_021821465.1 of Bacillota bacterium. Taxonomy (GTDB): domain Bacteria; phylum Bacillota; class Sulfobacillia; order Sulfobacillales; family Sulfobacillaceae; genus Sulfobacillus. Next base: position 15,900 of record JAKACM010000085.1, on the reverse strand, counting down.
GGTTCAGTGGGCGAAGGATCGTGGGGCAGGACTCGTCGTGGAAGATTTGCGGTTCGTCCATGACCGGGATGTGAGCGCCAAATTCAACCGGGTGACGCACCAGTTTAACTATCGGGCCTTGCTGACGGCGGTCGAACGGCAGGCAACGCGGGAAGGGGTCGCACTCCGTAAGGTTAAGCCCGCTTACACCTCACTGATTGGACGGGTCAAATATCAACCGCACTATGGCATTAGTGTCCATCATGCGGCGGCGTTGGTCATTGGCCGCCGCGGCGGCCTCAAAGTTTGGCGGGAGAACGTCCCTAAAGACCTGCGGCAGTGGATGCAAGCGCAGGGTCAGTGGAATGACTCGACCTATCGTAAAACTGACTGGAGCGCATGGAATCGACTCCAACGGGCCCTCACTGCCGCCCTGAAAAAACGACATCAGCATTTGAATGCGTGGTTAGGGTATCGCAAGACATTATTGACGGAATGACCATCGTCTGATTCTTCCCGTCGCCACCACGTGGCGAAAGGAGCGACGGGACATCTTGATGAGGGCCCAGTAACACTGGGGCTCAGGGCACCACCGACGGGACACCGATGGGTGTTTCCTGCCATCCTTCTCCTGCCGGGATCTTGAGCGGGGAGCTGGGGAAACGCATCCCGGCTCCATGGGGCGAGAGCCACCCCCGAGCAGACGAATCCTGTAAGGACTGCGGGTCCCGTGAGGGGCCGAGAAAAGCCGAAAGAGATTATCGTAGGTTTTTTTAACCAGGTATCGTGTCGGTTGCGCTCACATTTTCTCGTCCTTCAGGGGATGAAGAGTGAATAGAGGCTAAACCCGTTCATGTTGGTGTTAAGACCAATCAAGGATGTAGTTACGATGCCAAGCCACAAGCTGCCACAGCATATCGGTAGTGTTGAAAGCTTGAGATTTGGGGAGGTCAAGACATGATAGATGTATCCATCAAGCGGGGAACACCTGAAGTGATAGCAAGTTTAGGATCCATGGTTGACAGCGTGTACAGACCCTCACTCCGACTCGGCACCGGGATGGCCAAAGAATTTCCGCATCTCTTTCATCCCTTGAATGCTCATAACTTGTTTTATGCGGAATATCAGGGAAAACCCGTAAGCATGGTTGGAGTCTTGAAACAAACAGCCATCATGCCAGCTTGTGCAGTCCCGGTGGCTTCGATTGGAAGTGTGGTGACTCTTCCCGAATATCGGGGACAACAATTGGCTACAGCCGTTTTGGAAACCGTTTTTGAAGCCATGGACAATGAAGGACAGGCTCTGTGTTTGATTTCAGGAGAACGGCCATTGTATCAAAGATTGGGGTGTATGAAAACCGGGCGCATGTTTAATGTCCATGTCCCGGTTTCTTTGCCTCCGAAGCAAGCGGCGGAATACGCACTGAGACGAATTCCGGGGGATCAAAGAGTGGAATATGCTCCCGTACTGGCCTCCATTTACCGGCGGGAGCCCTATCGTTTTCAACGCAGCACGGAACAAATGGCGGTGTTGCTGGATGCTTTGTGGTTTCAAAGACGGGATTATCGGCAGGAACTCTATGTTATCGAAACCACTTCATCGGTGGCGGGATATGTCATCGCATTTGTCACGCCGAATAAACCCCGCTATGCGCAGATTTTAGAATGGGCCGGTGACAGACGACTTATTGACAAAGCGTGGACAGGACTGATGGCCGATCTGGGAGTAGAGTCGGCAACGTTCCACGTTCAAGAGAAGGACTTATGGATGCAGAGGCTGGTAGAAGACAGAAACTGGGAGAGGGAAGTCACAGCTGTCCAGGGCACTATAAAAACCGCTAATGTAGACAGGCTTTTGCATGCTGTAAGGCCCATGCTCGAGGAATTAGGAGAATGGCCCTGGAGATATAAAGGAGACGAGGATGTGTCATCTAAATTATTTACACCCTCAGCCGAAGGGGGAATAGGTCTTCCTTTTATTTTGACGGATGATTTGAATTATATTTAAACACCGGAGGCAATTCTTACCTCGGAGGCATTGTGAAAATTGTTGAGTTCCGGTGGCGAAGACCAAGAGCTGTCAATCGGCAAGGAAAACAAGAATTGCTTTTCTTACCGTGAGAGATTCGTTCCCATACTGTGGAATGGGGATGGGAGGCAAAAGAATGACGAAAACAGTTTTGGGTATAGATCGTCTGATAAGTGAATATCCCGAAAAGGTAAGAGGAAATCGAACAGGAGTTGTCACGAACTACGCAATGACAGACAATCAGCTGGTTCCGGTCATTGACCGGCTGATTGCGGCCTTTAGAGAAAACATCGTCAAACTTTTTGGTCCCGAGCACGGAGTGATGTCCGCCGCGGTGGAAGGCCAAAAGATTTCCGACCGGAAGGATGCGCATAGCGACTTGCCGGCTGTCAGTCTTTATGGAAAGCTTATGGGCCCGGTCTCTGAGACGCTGGACGACATCGATCTGGTCATTTTGGACCTTCAGGACATCGGCAGTCGATATTATACCTATTTGTGCACTTTAAAAGGAGTTTTAGAGGCATGTCAGCGCAAGGGTGTGCGCTGTCTTGTTCTCGATCGCCCCAATCCCTTAGGAGGGAAGGAACGAGAAGGGATACCCGTTGAGTCCTCATACCACTCCTTCGTAGGCTGTCTACCGATTCCGGTCCGCCATGGACTGAGCATGGGAGAAATGGCTCACTGGCTGCGGAGGACCCAATATCCGAATCTGGAATTGGAAGTTGTGCCGGTGGGAAACTGGCAGCGGTCCTTTTATTTTTCTGACACGGATCTACTGTTTGTTCCACCGTCTCCGAACACGACAGGTCTCGATATGATGGGGTTGTATCCGGGAACCTGTCTGTTGGAAGGAATCAATGTATCGGTCGGACGAGGGACTGCTAAGCCCTTTGAAGTTATGGGTGCTCCCTTTATCGACGGTTTTCAGTTGGCTCGGTTGTTCAACCGCCAAAATTGGCCGGGAGTTCGAGCTAGACCGATTTATTTTGTGCCATGGCGCGATCCTTACAGCAATACCCTTTGTCAGGGCATTCAGTTACATGTGACGGATTTAAAAAAACTGTCTCCTTTTCGCATGGGGATTGCACTCGTTCAGTTGATCCGCGAATTGTATCCCGATCATTTTGCATTTTTGCCGACTGGGTCTGAAGAGCGCCACCGCCCTCTTTTTTTTGATTTACTGGCGGGATCTGATCGTCTGCGCAGTGCGATTGAAACGGGGTCGGGACAAGATTTTCTTACAGACGAAAAATCCGTTCTTCAAGATTTTCACCAAGAAATTGCTCCGGATTTGTTATATACCTAATAGTTTCAAAGGGCCAAAACCCAGGGGCTTCTTTTTTGAGAACCCTTTAACCCCAAAGGAGTCAACGAAAGCCCAATCCTGAGATCGGAACCGGGGTTGGGTTTTGGCCGGATATTTATACTGGTTGAAGTGGTTGACCAATCCAACACTTTCCGACATAGCCGTTAGCGTTCGGATCGGTTTCGATCGGCCGTTTCGTTTTTATTTACGACTTCATCTTGGGACACATTGTGGTTACTCGCTTTATGAGGCGTATTTTGCAGCAAGGCTATCCACTGAATCCTGTCTTGATCCCTTTGCGGCTTGGTTTGGCCAAAGATCGTTCAAAGCCAATTTAGGTCGTTGACGAACCAGAATTCATCGTAAAAATCGTTGCGAACTTCTTCTCATATAAGAACTCTGTCTCTCGATCACATCATGAATGATGGGTGATTCCATGACACCATAAATCTTGCCCAACGCATGCAAATTCGTTTTGCAGGGTGAATCTACGGATTTGTCCTAACGGAATGGACGGTTGTTACGGTGCTGTTACATGCATGACATTATCGGGATACAATCGGTCGGTAGAGTCAAATCTGTGTAATCCATGGGCAAGTCATGCCAAGGAAGGAGGCGGGCCATCATAATGAGTGGAACATTCGGCACCACCATTAAGGGTGGAGCTCTCGCGCTTTGGGGTCTGTTGTTTGAACTCATGGTCGCAGCTGGGCTCGTTATTCTCATCCTGTATGCCGTCAGGGCTTGTCGCCGGACGGTGACGTCGGATGACCTGGTATCCCGCCGCTTTAAATTGCAATTGGCACGCGGCGATATTTCTTTGGATGAGTATGAAGAACTCCGATCTCAATTGCCTGATTAACGTGTCATGATCCGCGACAAAAAGGAGCGCAAACACATGAAATCACACACAAGGTGGATGACCGGTCTGGGCCTCGCAGTTGCTGGTGTCATTGGTGGCATGGTCATTGCATTCCCGCATGGACTGACTGGGGGTGCCTCCGAGTTATTTTTCGAGGCGGGAACACCGAAAAACACGGCTCGCCACACATCCAACGTGCAGCGGAATTCGCCAAACGGAGCATTTTCGGGTTTCGGCGGCATGAGGGGAGGTCGATCAGGTGGAACAAGAGCCAGATTTGACGGCATGATGGGCAACAGCCAGCGCGCCATGGGATATGTCGGATCTGGCGGGAACGGCATGATGGGCCAAGCATCCGGATCTGTGTGGACTCCTGCTCAGGTCAAGGCCTTGGTTCAGAACAGTGAACAGGGTGTTACCATCAATCGTGCAACCAACACAATTACCTATCACCAGCCCCGCGACCTCTTAGTGCCTTTGGCGGCTCCCGCCTCCTTGCACTTGAAAGGCATGCAATGGGAGATTGATGGATTAATCAACCCCAAAGTCGTGGTGCCGCAAGGTGCTCAGGTGAGAGTGGACCTAGTCAATGAGGATCAGGGTTATATGCATGGTTTTGAAGTCACTACAGCGCATCCGCCATTTGCAGAAATGGCGATGGCGCAAGGATCCGCAGCCTTCTCCGGCGGATTTGTGATGCCCATTTTACCCGAAACCTCCCAAGGCCAATTTTACCACCGAGCCACGCAATTTAGCGCCAGTCGGGTCGGTTCCTATTATTACATTTGCCCGGTTCCAGGGCATGCGGCACAAGGCATGGCAGGGGAGTTTATGGTGAACTGACACTTGCGGCGTAGGTGAAATCATTACTCCCCATGACCACCTCGGACATCTTGGGCTGAACCACAACTATCTGCTAACCCAAAGGAGCGGTAGAGTAAAGCGTGCGATCGGAAGTATGCTAAGGCGGCCCATCAAAATTAATTTTCAATATGCAAAGGAAAAGTTCCATGGGAAATGGAATTACATCATTAAAACCCCGCTCGCAAACATGAAAGTTGTTTCTATGTGCCGTCTAAACGCAAAATTCACACGCCTGGGCACACCTCAGGAGACGGCAATGATCCGGGGAAAAAGTGTCGTGTAGCGATCCGTTGCGGCTATGAGGAAGGGGTTGCCGAAGTGGATGTCATCCGCGGCCAATGGCATTGATGACGGTTGTTGGACTTACCTTTATCGGGATAGTTCTCTTTAGATATTTGTGGGAATTAAATACGTGGTTGCCGGTTTCATGCAAGCTTTGGGTAACAAGACGGGTGAGGCCTTGGAACAACTGAAGTCGCCAGGGGGTTATCACCTCGGAATGTTCAGGGCCATCTGCCAGATTAACTCTTTGACTAATATGAACAGCCTGAAGCTTGTTAAAAGGAAAGGGGATAGCGTTTTTCTCCCCAAAGTGGCACAGTAAAAATATGTGCAGGTAAAAATTAGGATCTGGGCGGACCTATACAGCAAGCTCTCAGAGAAAAAGAGCACCATCGTCTGTTGTCTGCCCGCAGAAGTTGGGGAATATTTCTATGCCGCCACGGGCGAATTGGTTGAGGAGCGAGAACATGGCGAAACCGTTACAGGGAATTCACGTCTTGGATTTTTCCCGGGTGTTGTCCGGGCCTTTGTGCACGATGTTATTGGCCGACATGGGAGCCGAGATTACGAAAGTGGAACCGCCGGCCGGAGACGAAACACGTGCATGGGGTCCGCCATTTTCCGCGGGGGAAAGTGCGTATTTCTTAAGTATTAACCGCAATAAATGTTCTGTCGTCTTAGATTTGTCTTCGGAGACGGACCAAGTGATTGCCCGGCAGTTGGCGGCCAAAGCCGATGTTGTCATCGAGAATTTCCGTCCGGGTACAGCGCAGCGTCTCGGGATAGACTATGACGCATTGAAAATCGTGAATCAAAGTCTGGTGTATTGTTCGATTAGCGGATTTGGCCAAGATGGGCCATTTCGGAACAAACCGGGGTATGATTTGGTAGCTCAAGCTCTGTCGGGATTGATGGCCTTAACGGGGGAACCGGACGGGGCACCCATGAAAGCCGGGGTACCGATGGCGGACCTTGTCACCGGCCTCTATGCGGCAATCGCTATTCTTGCGGCCCTGACTAAACGATTCCGTGGAGAAGGATCGGAAGGAGAATACATTGATTTAGCACTCTTGGATTCCCAAGTGTCCATGCTTCAGTCCGTGGCATCAAATTTCTTTCTTTCAAATCAACCTCTCCCCCGCTACGGCAATGCCCATCCCAATATCGTTCCCTATCAAGCATTTGCCACTCAAGACGGAACAATTGTTTTAGCTGTCGGGAATGATGGGCAGTTCTCCCGACTCTGCGAGCTGCTGTCGCATCCTGAATGGGCCGATGACACGCGCTTTTGCACCAATCGGGCCCGATGGGCCCATCGGGCCGAGATCACCGGATTAGTGGCGAAAATCTTAACGGCTCATCCGTCCCAGTATTGGATTGACGCGATGGAATCACGGGGCATACCCTGTGCACCGGTCCTGACCCTCCCCGAAATTGTGGCCACCCCGCACAGTCGTCACCGGCACCTGGTGTGGTCTGTGGAGCACCCTACCGTGGGGAAGTTTAACATGCTGGGAAACCCTATTCACTTTGAATCCGGTGCTCTGGCCGACGGGATTACACCGCCTCCGCGATTAGGCGAACATTCCGTTCACATTCTTCGGGAGCTGGGCTACGATACCGAGTGGATTCGACAATGGCTTTTACAGCATCCCGAGGTGCAGGGCGCCGAATGAATTGAGTGGAAATATTAGAAAAAAGCCAGGAGATTTTCTGTTTTCCCCTATGGCTATGAGAACAAGAATAGCTCAATAAACCTGCGGTGAAATTCCTCGTGTTCCGGACAGTGTCCGAGATCATGAGTGGATAGAACAGAATATCGGGGATGATAGTAGAATCTTTGATCCTTGCAAGAATTACAGGTGGAGCAGTCTCTTGTCTTGTCACGTTAACCTTTTAAGACAATGGAAGTCACCCGATGAAAACCTCGTGAACCGGTTCCCATATTAACGGAACTCAAGCACATGATCTGCATATTGATTTTCCCAATCTCCTCCATGAATCGGTTTCGGGACAGGAAATGGTGGGTGGCGCTGTCACGGGGAGGATGACAAAAGACAGATGAACACCCCATTTTGTCCGTTGATTGTGCTAAGAGGAAACTTTTTCACGGTTAATTTCTCAACTGAGGCAGGAATTTTGGTTCGGGCTGCCGAACATTCCAAATGAAAATAAGTGCATTACAAGATAATGATACAGACATGCCATAGAAACGTGACGAATTGATCGACTGACATTCGCTGAGGAACAGGCACGATAAAAGTGACGGCGCCGTTTGCAAGCTCCGTCGTTACTTTGAAAGATGTAAGTGACAGTCCGTCGGTCCAAGTGGGATATGGCATCTTCACCTCTGCCGGACAACGCATTTCGTCCGCTCATCCGTTATTAATAACGGGCTCTGTAACTTCGTCATCGGCTCCTTTGATTCCTGTGAACTTAAAACCTGTCAATGTTTATGGCACTCCTCTTAACGCCCAATATACCGATGAGGCCAACCTGAGTCCTTATGAACCCCAAAGCTCGCCATCTATGCTTACCAACTATTATCAAGGCACCGCCGTTCAATTTGTCGGCGGAATTCGCGGAGCCGGATATGAATATGTGATGGTGCCGTCGGGCAATCAGGATATCTCTCTCCAATTTCACCCCGCTGCGCCGGGGTTGCAAATATTGTCGGCTCTTCCGGGGCAGCCGAGTGTCAGTGCAGAAATCACGACTCTGAAATCCTCATCCGGTACCGTGCTCAATGCCACCGCAAGTTCCTCGGGTAGTGCCACGGTAACGGGGGTTGAGCCCCACACAACCTATCAAGTGACCGCTATTCCGCAACTCTACGGCCATTCCATTGCGCCCGGCGCACTGGTTAATTTTTCTCTGCCCAATCCTACAGTTACGATAAGTAGTAGCGGTTCCCGGAACATTCAGTCCATGGTGTCCGTGCCGACTTGGCATCCCTCCGCGAATGACTGGACATTGACCTATATTTCCGGGTCGTCCGCCAATGCTTCGGATACGCTGTCATTGGGCAATGCATCGGCCAGTCTTACGACCAATCGTTATTAACATCTGGGAACTTGGAGTCATGTTCATGTGCCAGGTCTTCATGGGGATTCACTTGACAGCCATAGCGAGTGACAGGCTGCACTCCATTTGTAGCTCCCTGATGTGACCTTTCGTATTGGTTATAAAAGGCGTGATCTCCACAACCCACTTATCAGACCGGGCTGCAGGAGTCAGGCATTGCAGCAATTGGTGATCGCAGTGTGCCCAGATTCCGCCGGACTTTAGGTCATGGATTGCACCACAAAAATTGAGTTAGGTGTTTAGCGAATTCAGGCGAGATGAGAAGATGATAAGCCGGTATCCGTCGCAATGCCTCTTGCGGTAAAAGGTGCCATGGGGAGCTAGCGGATAATCAACAGGTCGTTCTATAGGGTAAGGAGCAGGAGATCCGTTGTTTTGCGAGGGCGTTTGCCTACATTACGACTGAAACTGGCTTTGGTATGGACGGAAATTCATCGAGATGAGTTGCTAGAAACCTGGAAGCGGGCACAGAACAATCAAGAATTGTTGTCGATTGATCCTTTGCACTTAGGAGGTGATTGGATGTTGCCAACGGTCGTCCAAGTCTATCCTGTAGGGAATGTTTTGATTATCCAGTTTGACGATGGCAAGATCATTCAATGGGATGCACAGCCATTACGTGAATCGGGGGGTGTTTTTGCCCGGCTCCGGGATGATCGGGTATTTTTTGGCGAATTGACTGTGCTCAATGGAACTGTCGCTTGGAGCAACGATTTTGATCCTCATCACTGTCTTGACCTTGATCCCCTCCGGCTTTATGAAGGCGGGCAGGATATTACCCTGTCTTAATCACTACTCACCATCTTCTGTTGTGTGCTGTGTAAAAGCGTCCTCGTTATGAGGGCGTTTTCTTGTTTCATTCACTAGTATTGCGCCAGTGCCGATTCCATACAAGTTGTCGGAATGTACGCAACGCGATGCGGCCGAACAAATGAAGGCCATTCAGAGCCTCCATCTGTCGGCAGATGATCGGTTCAGGCCGGCATGGAAGTATTGGAGAGTTTGGAGTACAAAGCCTGGGCTTATGTTGATTTAGATCCGACACCAACAGAGAATGCATTTGTCACGGGCTATCAACGCATCATTCAGATTATTCCGGAAACCTGGGTCTAGTAGACTTTTTGGCACTTTTTTGTTAGCCAAGTCGGCGATTGTCATGATAGACCGATGCTACGAATGCGGCCATATCCTAGTTGCGGCCAAAGTCGTTCGAGTAATCGTTGGCCTTGCATTCCATTCGCAGAAAAATATGGGCATGCGGATTCTGTGAGGGATCATCGGATTTTGATCGTGAGAATACCACCAGAACGGCTCGCATTGATCGGACCCACTTTTCTCCATACGGCCAATCGATCAGAAAGGGTGGATTCGACGGAATCTCCTCCTGTACTCCCTCGTGTGTACGCTAAGGGTTAATCGGACTACACGGGACAATAACCCTGAATCATTCACTGGTAAAATATCTCGGAACTAAATAAGGTGATGCCTGAAGACACTTAAGGAAGGGGTGCCGGTCTGAACGTTCGGACACTTGAACCTCAAGAACTGGACGCCGTTGGACAGGTCTATTTCGACGTGATGAGAGCCACACAGACCGGTATCGTTCCGAATTCATTTATTCCCTATCACTGGATCAGACGTGCCGCCGGTTCGAAGGCATCTTACAGAAACCCCATGCCTTTTGTTATGCGGCCAGTCATGAAGACAAAATCGTGGGATTTGCCAGGGGTTCATTCCCGCATCACCCTCCTGAAGGTTTCGACAGAGTGTTGAACACGATAGACGTCTTGCCTGAGTACCCGAGTCAAAGCATAGGCAGGACGTTGTTCCGTTCGGTGATGGAGCAGTTTCAGTATTACCACGCCAAGTCGATGTTTGTGACAGTTTTTAAGAATAACCTTCCTGTCCGTAACTGGTATGAGAGATTGGGGGGCCATCTTGCGACCATTAGTGGTCAAGAGCTCTGGATAACCATGTACGGTTGGTCAGAGTTGTCGCCTTTCAGCGTCCGATCCCTCCGGCATCACAGCGCGTTGTCCTGAAGCGACACAATTCTTCATAAAAAGGCCGTATGACCCATAACAACGGTATTTTCTTGTTCCGTGCGATTGCAGTTAAGCGATTAGGCCTGTGGCGCTAACGCCCCCGTATATGCGGCATGGAAGTGTTTGTCGCTCCGTGCGTTCTTAGAATACAACACCAAGGTCACATAGCAGCAGCCGCCAGAGGGATTGTCGAGTCAACCAGCGCTAATTGGGGCCCTGCACAGCGATCTCGCGTAGACCGGGAAACTCGTCCCATGTCCGTCCGTCAAGCAGGCGCCCCGCTTGTGTCCGTTGAACGCCCCCCCATTGTTTAAAGAAAAAAGCCACATCCGCCTGTAAGCACTGGTCCCGGATTTCCTGGGCCCACGCGATGTCCATCGGCCGGGACCTGGGCCCGGACTCCCCGCCGACAATCACCCAGTGAATCCCGCCAAGCGGTAGGTTGGACAAGGCACCCAACAACGGTTCGCATGATAAAAACCGGATGGTTGTCGGGGTTTCCTGAAGCCATCGGATCCTGTCTAATACCGCTTGGGACTCCACACTGGTGCCACACCAGATGTTGGCAGGAAACGGCAAGATGCCAGCCATTTGGGCCAACCGCTCGGGTCTTTTGGTGAGAACCTGGTATGTGTGCCATGGAGTCTCAACCATCACCCGAAATACCTCATAGATAAAACTGTCCGGGACGTCCGGGTGAAAAAGGTCACTCATGGAGTTGACAAATATGCGACGGGACTGTTTCCAACGACGCGGCTTGTCAAGCATGTCGGGGTGGAGGGTTACTCGAAATCCTTGGCTATAGTTAGAGGCACCCATGGCCTGTAGCCGTTTCGCCATCCGTTCTGCGTAACAATGTGTACATCCTTGGCTTACCTTAGTGCATCCCGTCACCGGATTCCACGTGGCATCCGTCCATTCAATATGTGTTCCCATTCCCATGGCTTCGGCCCTCCAATCAAGCATGCCTCAGAATATGATCCGCAATGTCTATGGCGATTTTGCCAACAGATGGATTTGGATTTGACACACCAAAAAACAGCGAAAATCGCGGCGGGCCACCCTTCGGAAGGCGCAATGGACCCGCCACATGCGCGAACACGGTTTCTAAGCGTCTCTTAACATAACGTTCGATCCCGTCAACATCAGCGCGTTCCGGCCGCTCAAACTCTGCAAACAGTGTTGGCTGCCGCGATTCTCGATAGAGAGTGTTGTACCATTCGGGGGTTCCCAATATCCGGTCGATCGCGGTTCTTTTGACCTCGTCAATATGAATTGGGTCCTTGGGCGCCTGGCGGTAGAGTCCGCCGAGTGGGAAAAGGTACCATATGTCAAGCTTCTTGGTTTGCGCTAGTGCTTTCAATGTGTCCCACTGAAGCTCCATTCCATATGGGTCGAGAAATGCTACGCCTCGCACTTTCCATGGGTAACCCTTGACCTGCGAAAGAAGACGGTCGTTTGCGTCCCCGGGCAAGATGCGGATATTCACTCCGTCCCTCTTATAAGGCTCGCAAACACGTCGAAGCTCTTCGACATGTTTCAGATCTTGCTCAACGAACACGTAATGGTTGAGGCCCTTGGTGTCTAATGCTATTTTAGTCGACCCGTCAATCAAACGCCCTTCCGCAATCTGCACCTGACCCTGCAAACGCATCAATGTACACCAGATTGAACGGTTGGTTTTTCATGACCTTGAGGTACGCATTTAAATACTGTTGCAAGACGTTCAACTTAATGGCGGTCCACTGCCCACCGAATTTGTTCGGCATGTTCATTTCTCCCTACCCGGCCCACTTATTCGATCTAATTACAAACAAATGTATTCATTACTATTTTCTGTGTTTACTGGGGATTTGTCCAGAAACCGGACATAATTTCTCCAAAAACCTCTTGGCTCAGCTCCCATCTTTCGTCTCGCATGTTCCTTATCGTAGGACGGAGTGCGTTTCGTTTGATGGTCAAACGAACGGTGAACAAACGGCCATTCCCTTGTTGGTGAGTACGGGCTCTTGCGGGACGATCCGGCCCGAATGTGCCTTAAATTGCCGATTCCAAATATGTTTATGCGCGCTCAGGCGGTCGAAAGCGGGGGGAAATGTCGCCACGGTAATTCCGATCCCTCACATAATCCGGTTTTGTCATGACGATTCCATTCGATCCATCACAAAATCCGCATACCCAAAAATATTTTCCATTCAGTGTGACTCAGGATCTAAAAGTGGCGCCAGATGCGACACCCGCTTAAGCATCGCGCCCGAACTCTGTCACCGGACTTGCCCCGGGCCTCATCTGAGGGCTTTTACGTCAAACTCCGGTATGGGCAGATTGCAAGGGTTTCACTTTTCGTGATCGCTTTCTATGAAAAACCTGCTAAACTGCGCTTTACATCTCATGCCTGTAGAGGAGACCCATGATCTGCTTTTTGCGTAGATTCTGTTTGAGGGCACTCGAACCTTGCATAATAGGGATAGAATTTGTAAGAGAAGATGCCGTAAGCATGGCGGTCACCATGTCGAATACTCTGTCCGTCGGTCGCCTGACCGTCGTATGGGGAATTGTGTTGACACGACAGGACGGGGAATTTCGCAGACGACATATGGCAGTCGAGAGATCGCCTGCCGACTTGTGGATGTCGTGAAACTGTTCGAATGGGCCAGGGGCACGCAATGCCATTTTTTGAGATGAACCCGTGCTGGTGCCTATCTGAAACAGCCAGAGCCCCCACCTCGGTCAAGGATCAACTGGAACGCCTTGCCGGAATTCTGCGGGAAGCCTTTCCGTTGTATAAAGAGCGGAATAAATTTTCGCATAATCCGCAATATGCCGGTATTCATCAGCCCGTTAAGGGGGGATACATTGTTGACAATTGAGAGTCGGATTCACAGATATATAATTATTGTTTAGTATCGCGCAAGTTTCGTGTGGAGGGCAAGACACAGGCGAGAATCGCTGCCAAAGCGGTCAGCCCTGTCACGGCTATAGCCAAATCGTCTATACTGAGACCGAAAGCATGGCTCTGAAGCCAACCGGAAATCAGTGTGAGACTCCAAGGGGCAATAGCGTGAGAAGCCATGCCGTTTTTAACGGCTAGGATGTGCAACTTGTGCAATAGGGCCGTAGATTGAGGGGATTGAGGAGTTAGTGCAGCGGATAACCGGTTGAGGTGCACCGCGGTGCGGTTTTGCACCAGAGCGACCATTAGGGCCAAGCCAAAGGATCCGGAAATCCTTTGAACCACATTATTAATGACGGAAGCCGCAACCGCTTCTTCGGTTTTCACCGCCTGCATTCCGGCAGTAACCAATGGCATCATATATAATCCGCGTCCCATTCCCCGAATCATCAACCATTCCGCCAGAATCTGAAAGGGTGTAATAGGTCCCAAATCATGTAAAAGCCACGTTCCCCATGCCTGTACGATCAACCCGGCCATGACTAACCACCGCGCACCTACGCGATTATACAAGCGTCCGGCCAAGGGCATAACCACGGCAATCATCAAGGCCTGTGGCATCATTTGTAATCCGGCATTCAAGGGGGATCGCCCTGCCACGGTTTGCAGATATAATGGGACATAAAAGACCATGGCATTGAGCCCGAGTCCGGATACGAACATGACGATGTTGGCTAACACAAAGGCCTTGTGGCGCATGACCCGCAAGTCCAAGAGGGGATGGGGAATGCGCAATTCCCATAAAGTGAACAAGACCAGGGCTGTGAAAGAAAACACACCGGTTAAGAGGCTGGTTTCTGACACCCAACCCCATCGGGGAGCCTGGGACAAGACCAACAGGACACCAAAAAGACCCCCTGAACTCAGCACCATTCCCCAACCGTCAAATCGTTGAGACTTGCCGTGTTTGAAATGAGGAAGACTGCCATAGGCCAAAATTAGGCCGAGAATACCAATGGGCACGTTGATGAAGAAAATTAGCCGCCAGGACACAGACTGAATGAGATAGCCCCCTAATACTGGTCCTAGTGCAGGTGCCATTACGACGCTCAGGCCCCACCACCCCATGGCCCGACCCAACCGATCCGAAGGAACCAGACGATATATGAGGGCCTGTGTCAAAGGGATAATCAGTCCGCCTCCTATGGCTTGGAGGATTCGAAAAACAATGAGCCATGCAAGGGATGGAGCCAATCCCGCCAAACACGATCCTAAAGTGAACAGTCCGAGGGATACGAGATAGATTTGGCGCGGCCCCCACTTATCGCTGAGATAGCCGGTTATCGGTATTATCGCACCCATGGTGAGAAGATAAACCGTGACAATCCACTGCACGGAAAGAGTGTTTACGCCAAATGCGGCCTCGATGTGAGGGATGGCAATATTTACGATCGAACTGTCAAGCAGGGCCATGAAGGTCCCGATAGCAAGGATGATGACCGGCCATTGCCATGCGGCCGATGGTGAAGACGAACTCAGAGTTCTAAAGGATATATTATGTATATTGTGAGCCATCATTGGTTCCTTACGTGTGAGATCGTAGAGACATGTTGGCACGGGATCTCGAGACGCAATTTTCCTTTCATGGGGTTCCCATCTCTGATCTGGATCGATCGAACTTATGCAACCGATGAGATCGTGAATGGGCAGAACAAGGTGTACTCTGTCAGTTTGTTTATTGAACACAATACTTTAATTATGTTAATTACTAAGTTAATTATATATGTTATGTGGCGTCATGGCAACGCTGTCGATTGCAAAATATTCATTTGACTCCGCACCTGCGCTCTCATGACAAAAAGTCCTCATTTATTGATGGGTGTATTCTAAAAAGCGACATAATCTTGCAACTATTGCAACGATTGAACTGTCAAATGAAATGGAAGATGACAGTCATGGCGGCGACGCGCCTTGGGTGGACCTGCCATATGGGGAGGTGGATGAAATGCGATTAAGTTCCGGTATTTAAATGTTATGGTGCAAGGCGATGTGCCAGAGATCCATGCGACGCAGAAGATGTATGAGATGCTTTGGAACATCGACTCAATGGAAATTATTGCCCTCTTGTCATCCGGAGCACTGCCATGGCTTGAGAATCTGACCTTGAAGACCAGTTCGGATCGCAATCTAACACCATTTCGTGCCATGTACCGGCAGATCATTGGGCCAAAACGAACCGTACCCATATCATATATCACGCTGTGGTCCACGTGCTGAGTCAGAAAATTCTCATCTATGGTAATATCGAACAGGTTTTGGTCACGGCTGTACAAGAAGGGGTGCTGTGATGTGCTGGCAAGTTCTTGGTCGCAACCCTATTCTCCGCAATTATTGGAGTGGTGCCCTGGTCTCCCGACTCGGCAGTAATATCAAGGCTCCGTCAAGATCCTTGAAACACGGATAGAGTATGATTTTTTGTCTGGGGTGGACTTTTCTCTGCCAACGTGATAGGATCTCCTTATGCATACAGAACAAGCGCAAATTGCGGGAAGAATCG
>JAKACM010000084.1 GCA_021821465.1 Bacillota bacterium | reverse complement strand
TTTTCCGTCGCAAATTGATCTTGCCATTCTAACAATGTCATCCGTGCCGCCTCCCACCTGCAACCTTAATTTGCCTTAATTGTACCACGTTTCCTCCACTTGGAGAACCCTCCCTGAGTTATCTGGGTATGTATGTCCACACATGGCCAGGCCGGGATGGAGAATTTTCTTTCAGGTGGCCGTCTTTCGGTCAAAATCTTCCCCTCTGCCACCCCCGTTCGAGGAATGGGGCGGGGATGAAGACGGTTTCCGACGAAAACGGCATGTTCCCCCGAACTCCACCCGCGGCGGTCTTTTCCGAGACGATGGAGAGGGATTCTTCCCAGAATTGTGTGACTCGCCAAAATTGTCTACGCAAAGAATGCGCCCTCCGTGTCGAAGTCTTTCTTGAAGAAGAGAGAATGCACTTCCTTCATCGCTTCTCCAGGATGTCTTCGCCCGGGACGTTTTGAATCCCTCATCACCTTTTTTTCTGACTACGGCACTCTCCGGAAATCACCACGGAAGACGCTGGCTGCGTTGGCCTGGGCCGTGTTGTCTCCGCAACTCTTGGGCTTAAGCAAAATCGGCCATGCAATGGCGATGGCCAAAAAAACCCAGGCGAAATATGCCGTGAAACCAGTCGACCGGTTTTTAGGCCATGGGCGCATTAACCTGAGGGTCGCTCAACGCGACCTGATTCACCACGTCTTGGGTGATACCCGAGAAGCCTTAGTGACGTGGGATGGGACGGATCCGAAGGATGGGAACCATCCAATTCGTGGGGATTTCATAGCGGGATTGGCGGCTGTTACCGTGCTGTTACATACATGACATGATCGGGATACAATCGCTTGGTAGACTCAACCTGTGTTATCAATGGGATGTCATGTCAAGGAAGGAGACGGGTCATCATGATGAGAGGAACATTCGGTTCCACCGCAAACGGGAAGGGGTTTCAGGGTTTGGGGCGTGCCTTGGGAACTCGTGGTCGGGACCCGCTCGTTGTCCTCGTCATTTGGGCCGTGCGAGCTTGTCATAGGACGATGCCATCGGATGATCCGGTGACTCGCTTGAAATTGCAGTTGGCACGCGGAGATCATTCGTTAGGTTGGATGACTATATATGACGAACTTCGAACTCAACTGCATGATTAACACGTCATCACACACGCGACAAAAAGGAGCGCAAGTACATGAACTCACACACAAGGTGGATGACCGGGCTGGGCCTCGCGGCTGCTGGTGTCATTGGCGGTATGGCCATTGCAGCCCCGCATGGACTAACGGGGTATTTCCATGGGTTATCCTTTGAGGCGGGAACAGCGACAAACACGGCTCGCCACATCCCCAACGTGCGGCCGAATTCGCCAAACGAAGCATTTTCGGGTTTCGGCGGCATGAGGGGAGGTCGATCAGGTGGAACAAGAGCCAGGTTTGACGGCATGATGGGCAACACCCAGCACGCCATGGGATATGTCGGATCTGGCGGGAGCGGAATGATGGGCCAGGTATCCGGAGTCGTGTGGACTCCTGCTCAGGTGAAAGCCTTGGTTCAGAACAGTGAACAGGGTGTTACCATCAATCGTGCCACCAACACGATCACCTATCACCAGTCCCACGACCTCCTGGTGCCCTTGGCGGCTCCCGCCTCGTTGCACTTGAAAGGCATGCAATGGGAGATTGATGGATTAATCAACCCGAAAGTCGTGGTGCCGCAAGGTGCTCAGGTGAAAGTGGCTCTCGTCAATGAGGATCAGGGCTATATGCATGGCTTTGAGGTCACTACGGCGAATCCGCCCTTTGCGGAAATGGCGATGGCGCAAGGATCCGTGGCCTTCTCCGGTGGATTTGTGATGCCCATTTTACCCGAAACCTCCCAAGGCCAATATCATCACCGGAGCACGCAATTTACCGCAAGTCGGATCGGTTCCTATTATTATATTTGCCCGGTTCCAGGGCATGCGGCGCAAGGCATGGCAGGGCAGTTTGTGGTGAACTGATTTGTCTTCGGCGCAGGTGAAACATCGACTCTATGTGCCCGATCGACCATTCCGGGTTGAACCGCAACTATCTCCTAACCAAAACGAGCAGTAGAGCGTGCGATCGAAAGCATCCCAGACACTAAATTCACACACCTGGGCATACACCGGGAGTTGGCACGGACTTGGGGTGTGCTGGCCTTTGGTCAAGGGATCACGGCCCGGTGCTGGGGGGCCAGATGCCACCAGGCGTTAACGCTTAAGATCGCGAGCAGCTACCTCGTTAGATTTTTCAGCCCAGGCCAAAAAAGGGGCCGTGGCCCCCGAAATGACCATGACGAGATCACCGGAGATCGTTTATGGGGGTCAAGGCGGAAGATACGGATCCCCTTCCCAGGCCCGCTTCAAATACTCGAGCACGGGGAGCCCCTGTTTCTTCAAGGTCGGACGGCAAACTGCGAAAAGTTTCGACCGCGGCACGGAGATTCGGATAATACTGTCCTTGGCTGTCTCATATTTGCGTATTCCATGAATGGAGGTGACAATGACGAATGCCCTATTCCCTGCTTAATCAGATCAATCCGGTGACCCTTCATGTGTTCTACGTGTCGTTGCTTAAAGTGATGGGCGTGGGGCTTCTGGTTTTTTTATTGGGAGAGGTTTGGTTTTGGAAACGATCTGGCAGCCGTGAGGCATCTTCTCCAGTCGACAGTTCGGAAACTTCTGTGTTCGAGTATCCCCCGGGTTATCGCGTTTTATGGTGGGGACTTGGGCTGTTATGGCTGATTGACGGATTGCTCCAAGCTCAACCGGCGATGGCCACGAGCATGTTTGTCGATATGGACGTGGCGTCCAATCTGTCGTCTCAGCCGCATTGGCTTGTTAGCCTGTTAGGTGCCGGTATTCAACTCTGGACAAATCATCCCATTACATCGGCGATATTTTCGGTTGTGATTCAGGTGGGTATCGGTCTGGCGATGTTGTTGGGAGCGGGACGCCGGTGGGG
This sequence comes from Bacillota bacterium, assembly GCA_021821465.1. GTDB lineage: Bacteria > Bacillota > Sulfobacillia > Sulfobacillales > Sulfobacillaceae > Sulfobacillus. Next base: position 17,264 of record JAKACM010000084.1, on the reverse strand, counting down.
TTTTATTGGTTTGTATGTCTCCTTGGTTTGGAGCCTTCCCGTCTGGATTTATGGAGAAGGCCTGGGTGATGTGCTCACAGGGAAAGCTTCATGGTTGCTGGGCAGTCCCGGGGCGGTGGTGTTTTATGTATTGGGAGCCGTGGCATTGTTGTTGCCCATTAGATTCTGGCAATCGGGGCAGGTCCTTCGGTGGACTCGGTACATGGTGGCCGGGATGTGGCTTTTGCTGGCGGGGTGGCAGGCCTGGCCTCATGCGGGGTACTGGTCGAGGGGCCTTTTTCATATTTTTCGCAACAATAGCTTTATGCCCCAACCAGGGGTTTTATTGGTCCCTATTGTGTGGATAATGAACTTCTCGCGGTTGTATCCGATACTCCTCAATGGCAGTATGGTCGCGATCATGGCATATCTCGGACTAGCTCTCATTCTTAAGAAGACAGGAAGGACGTTTTGGATCATCATGATCCTGTGGCTCTTAGCCAGCTGGTGGCTAGGGCAGGATTTCGGAATTGTGGGTGGTGTGGGTACCGATCCGCAGTCGGCACCGCCGGCCATAATTTTGATGCTCGGGGGCTGGTACTATGCCCACCCCGTTGAGGAAGACAGTACCCATAGGCCTGGAAGGGGGCGACAAAGTCAAAGCCTCAGGGCGTTGGGGGTTGCTGCGACGGGCGTTCTGAGCCTCCTGTTCTTGGTCTTTGGTTTTGTTATTCCCCAAGTGGTAGTGGCACAGGGTGACCGTCCGGCCCTCAGAACTCAATCCCAACGAATTCAGAAGGCCTCATCGATCCCTACAAGACAGTCTGTTGCGTTGTCCCACTCAATTCCTGCCTCCCGGTGGATGCAATTTAACGCATCCGAGCGGAAGGTGCACGTACTCTTGCAGGCATCAGTCAACACGTTCGGATCCTTGGCCTTTGACGGCTATTCCAATGGATTTCTCACCATGACCATTCCTCAAGGATGGCGTGTCGATGCGACTTTCGTCAACGAGCAGACCATTTTGAAGAACAGTGCCATGATTGTGCCTCTTTCCCAGTTGAGGCAAAACGGGCCCTTCACCCCGGCGTTTCCCGGGGCCTTTAGCCCGGATCCAACTCAAGGTGTGAATCGAGGCGTGGTGCAGCACTTTCAATTTGTCGCCGCGCACTCTGGGCAGTATGCCGTGGTTAGTGCCGTTCCGGACGGGCAGTCCAGTTCGGGCATGTGGGACAATCTTGTGATTAAGAACGTGACAAAACCTACCATACGCGTCAAATAAGCCCAGACGAGGCGTCGTAGGATTGCGAAGAATTTTTCATCGTAGTGTATAGGGATCTGCTCTCAATGCGGTATGAATTCTGTGGTTGGAACAAAGATTTAATAGAACGCTAGGTCAAGAAGGGAGAATCGGGTATGGCCAAAGCACGCCCATCTAAAATGCCGAGGATTCTAGGTATGGTGCGGGTAATGACCGCCTTGCTATTGATTCAATTTCTGTTCGGCATGTACACCAATTTGTTTGTGATTCTTCCCCGGATACCCAAGCCTAGCGGACCTGGTGGTTTTTTTGCCCACATGGGTTCCATGATGTCGGTCGGGATAAGAGACCCGGTGTTTTTGGTGCATATGATCATGGGTCCCTTCTTGGTTCTCGGCGCGTTGATTACCTTGATCGTGGCGATTATGGGCATGTTTCGCCCAGCAATTATTCTCAGCAGCCTGGGGCTGGTTTTTGTGCTCACGGCAGGATACGGAGGACTGACGTTTTTTATGGACGGCCAACATAACAGCCTATCTTTTGTTATGGCGCTGGGATGGCTGGGCGCGTTGACAACTTACTTTATCGCTTGGGGTGTAACGTCGGCCTGGAAGGCGTGATCACACGGCCGATATCCGCTTTGGTGTCGTCACACTTGTTTACTCCCCGCGCATGACGATTACGAGATTGGTGAAATCTTGCCCAAGAATGGCAATGTGAACTTTAAAAGGCTTGATGGTTTCATTTTGTATTAGACCGCCTTGTTCCAAAGACAAGGCGGCTTACCGCATGGAAGTTGCCATAGGACGTCAATAGGGTCGTGTGGCCGTTCCGTCCCACCGACCACAAACCGGCTTGCCGATAACTGGGTGTTATCCGCGAATATTACCACCATGATCGCACGTTGGTGGATATACCCTGAATGTGGACGTCACCGTGAACGCGAGGATTTGACCATTATGGTGGCTGTCACTTTTCTTGTGACTGTTGCGGTTCTGTTACAGTGAGGACATAGTGTTGATACATGTGGGCGTCATAATAGGAATACAGGAGGTGAGCACCGTGATGGGGAATTTTGCCAATGGTTTTAATGGCGGTACTATGGTACTGATGGGGTTGTTTGGACTTGTCTTTTTCGGGATAGTTATCGCCTTAATATTTTCGGGAATTAAATACGTGGTTGCCGGTTCCAAACCAGCTTTGGGTAACAAGGCCGGTGATGCCTTGGAACAACTCAAAATGCGCCTAGCCCGGGGCGAGATAACGCCGGATGAATACGAAATGCTTAGAGCGCATCTAAAAGATTGACTAAGATGAAATGCTTGAAACTTGGCTTCTCATAGCTTAAGAAAAAACAAGCCAGGATGCACGAAGACCGGGTTTGATTCCGTGCGAAATGCTCGCGAGAAAGTTAAGGTAGCCAAGACCCGGAGGAATGGGCATGTCTTGAAGATTTAACCCGCAACACGACTTCGGCAGAAGGTCGTGGGTTTCTTGTCATTTCTGCAAGGAAAAGTGGTGCGGGGTGGTTGGTACGGGTCTGCCGCCCACCAATGAAAAGTAAAAGCTTAGTACCCACGCAGTGTAGATGGTTTCTGTCTTGGCATTTTCGGTTGATTTCGGAGGACCAATCATTCGTGAAAAACCAGCTATTTCGTGCGGGCTTTGGTCGGTGCGTTCCAATCATCACTACGAGCTCTGATCGCGCAAGGCTTGGGTTCGGTGTAAGGAGAATCACTAAGAAGCAAGAATACCGGCAGGAGGGCCAAATTATGGGCGGCATGATCACAACCATGATGTGGATTTCGAATGTGCTGTGGCTGGGCCTCATTTTCGCGATGGGTCTAGGCGTCTGGTACTGGATCCGGAGTCATGAGGATATTCTCGGACGTGATGGCGATCCTCTGGCGATAGTGAAATTGCGTCTGGTCCGGGGAGAAATTACCCTCGAGGAATATGAGGAGCTCCAAAGGCGGCTTCAATCCTAACCGGCTGTTAAGGGGAGGGAAGGCGTACACAGATTCGGGTCTCGCCCCATTCACTGCGGGCTATTGCCAGAGAATCTCCTTGTGCCTGAACCAAGGCGGCCGACACGGCCAGCCCCAAACCCGCTCCCGGGGAGCGGGGATCCCGGAAAAATGGCTGCAGCACCAAAGGAACGGACTGAGCGGAAATGCCAGGTCCGGAATCCTCAATGCACCATTCCAGCAGGGCGGATGACGGGCGGCCATTTTTTTCAGCTGGTTTTTCTTTTTGTTGCAGACCAATGCGAATTTTTCCTCCATCCGGCGTATGCCGCAAGGCATTATCCACCAAATTGACGAGAATCTGGTCCATGCGGTCTTGGTCAAGGAAAACCTCATGCACCTGACATGCCATGCTCATCGTGACGCGTTTCATGGCACCCATGGGTTCGAATCGCAGCATGAGGGCCGCGAGTTGCTCGCAAAGGTCGTACTGTTGACGGTTCCAGGCCGGCGGAGAATGGCGCATCGTTTCAATCAAGAGAAAATTGTTGACGAGACGGGTCAGCCGGTTGATTTCGCGATTTAGGGCGGCCCAGCGCTCGGGGCTCGGAGTCAGAACGCCGTCACTCAGTCCTTCAAGATTGCCGCGCAGCACTGACAGCGGGGTTTTTAACTCATGGGCGACGCTGGCCAGAAACACGTCTCTTTCCTTTTGTGCCGCGGCGAGACGTTGGGCCATTTGATTGAGGGTATAAGCGAGTTGACTCCAGAGGCCGACGTCCCAGACCGGCAACGGATCTAAATACCCTTCATCGACCTGGTTAATCCATTCGACAATACTGGACAGAGATCACCTAATACGGTGTGTTCGATATGAGAAGCCAGAACCCATGACACGGCCGCGACAATTAAGAGCGTGGGCAGAGCGAGGATGATGTAGGCGGCCTTTTGAGAGGCCCCGGAAAGATGGCTGGCCGATACCCACCAGTTGGCCTCCCAGAACCACAATGCCCACCGTGGTGATTCCTGACATCATCGCAAGCAGCCAGATTCCTATGGTTGGGCGGGCAAAGGTGTCTCGTCGCACCATCGGTATCCCACTCCCCTGACTGTCTTAATGTATCTCGGATTGTCCGGCAGGTCGTGCAATTTTCTTCTAAGGCGCCCAATCTCCATATCAACAGCCCGGTCAAAGGCGTCCCCCATGTCTCCCAAATTCGTTCCAATAATTCGTCCCGTGTCCACACCCGGCCGCTGTGGCAGGCCAAATGGACCAACAGGTCAAATTCGAGGGTGGAGAGATTGATGACAGATCCGTTTTGCAGGCATTGGCGGCGTTCGAGGTCAATCATCAGATCATGGGTGGTGATGCTGTCTTGACGTATGCTGTGGGCCACACAATCTTCAAAGCCTGACAGCGCGCCATGACTTGTCCCGGACTGAAAGGCTCGATGACATAGTCGTCTGCGCCCCCATTCAGGGCTTGGATAATGTCGGAGTCCTTATTCCTGACGGTGAGCATCTGAAATGGGGACCAGGCTCTTTTGGCGCAGGACACGGATGGGCGTGGGGCCCTCTGAGTCGGGCAATTGCCAGTCCAGAATGAACACGGAAGGTTCAAACGAGACTAAGGCGACCTATAAAAATTAGTTTTCACTATGCAAAGGACAAGAGGAGGTGGAAAAGGTTCATGTCCTAGCGGGTCAGGGGTGGGCAGGATAATGGAACCTCCCCACCATTTCGAGTTTTGCGCCACTGTTTGCCGAAGGATGCGAGCAAATTGAAGGCACTAATTTTTGCCAATTGTGGGTAGATATGACCACCGGATTTTTTAAACGCTTAACCGGTGAAAGCGATAACGGAAGGTTGTGGAATATTCTCGTGGATTCTCTGGTTTTGAACGATATAGATGGGTTCCCTCAGGATTGTTTTGTTCCTCCAGATGCAGCAGAAGCGTGGACGGGCAGACAACGGATTCGATGCTAAAGTCGAATGAAGAATTTGAATTAGTTGGGTCAATTCTTTCAATCGTTTGGTGGTGGGACCCGGTTGCAACACCCGGTGGGGATACGGTAAGTGGGGCTTCCCCAGCGTTCTTGATTCTGCCGTATGACGGCTTGCATACAGCGCCAGAGAAGGATGACCAGATAAACGCTTACACATATAGGCCTCGATTTTTTGGTGTCTTAAAAAAAGAGGGGAGCTATGTGCAAGCGTCTTTTGGTGATGGCGGTCGGAGGTCCTGCTCATTGACACACGGGATTTCGTATGCAACAAGTAGTTCCCGCGGCAACCGTGGCGAATCATTCGAGACGAGAATAAATGGACTCCGGCGAAAGCGTTCCGCTTCGAGAAGACCGGGCGAGGCTCGGTAGTTCGTGTGGGTGGTGATGTGGGAAATAATGGAAACGGAGACTGCTCATGCCACCTGCTGAATGCTTTTCGTCGCACACCAGGCATCCCTAGCTTACTGAACATCGACTTCATAGGAAAAGGCACGTGAGCCCCAACCTCCAAGGTCCGATCGAGTCGTTTGATCGTGTAACAGACGTGCCTCTTCCCGATGGATAGCTTTAACCCTGTTGTATACCGAATAAAGATATCTGCCGGTTGTCAGGGCGATGTCGATTCGCCAGAACTATCTTACAAAATTGCCCAAATCGGTTGTTCACTAAAATTGTCTCTCTCGCTTGCCCAAATCAGGAAATCGTTCAGAAGACCCAAGATCAATGGAATCTGTCTTAAAGTCTGGATCATGATCACGAAAGTACTGATATAAAAATGTGCAGGCGAGGGGCATTCGAGATACCGCTTGTAAAGAGCGTAATAGCGCCCATGAGCTTACGCTTGCCTTGGACCGATCTGATTGTGTCATAATCAACCTCGATCGCCTACGGAAGGTTGAATCCTGCCGAGGTCGATGCCATACTGAAAACATTTCTGAGTGTTATTCTGGTACACCCGGATCTTTTTTCCTCCCATTCGTCAGACAAAGTCGAGTTTCCTAGCGGAAGAAATCAGTTAGCCTTGGGTTATCGAGAAAGAGGGGAAGATGGGGCGGAAATTTTCGGAAAAATTTGCCCAATGGGAACAAGAAGCAAGATTACGCGAAACGGTAGTAGTGGACCATGGAAATGCCCCGATTATTGAACAAAATCAGCGTCAATACCTAAACGTGAGTTCGGGAAACTACCTCGGAATGGCTCGGCATTCCCAGGTTATTGACACGGTTCAAAAGGCTCTTAGGCAGTATGGTCTATCCAGTGGAGGTTCTCCTCTGGTTTGCGGATATTCGACGGAACAAGAGATCTTCGCGAGGAGATTGGCTGAATTTCTTGGCACCGAAAGCGCACTGGTGGTTGCGGCAGGATACTTGGCGGGTTTAGCTGTTGTTCCCGCTTTAATGTCAGAGGGCGATACCATCTATTCCGACAGCTTAAATCATGCCAGCCTCATTGATGCGTGTCGATTGTCCAAAGCTCATGTAGCTATATACTCGCATGGCGATGTGGACTCTTTGGAAGAGTCTCTCCGAAGGGATACGTCCGGACATCGAATGATTGTTACGGACGGAGTCTTTAGTATGGACGGGGATGTGGCACTTTTGCCGCGGCTGATGCAGTTGGCCGAGGAATATGACGCATGGCTTTTGGCAGATGATTCTCATGCTCTGGGTGTCCTGGGAGAAAAAGGCGGTGGATCGGTTGAGCACTTTGATTTGCACTCATCTCGTCTAATTTTCGCCAGTAGTTTGAGCAAAGGTTTAGGAATTCACGGCGGAGTGATTGCCGCCTCAAACGAAGTGATTCAATATTTGAAGAACACGGCACGTTCATGGATTTTTGCGTCGGCACTGCCTGCCGCCTGGTGTGCCGGGGGCACAACCAGCCTTGATATTCTGGAAAATTCTTGGGCCAAGCGACAACAACTGTGGCGTCATAGTCTACGTTTTCGAACCCGCCTGCAACAAATGGGATACCGGACAATTCCTACAACCGTGCCGGAAATTCCAATTATTCCATGGATTATCGGATCCGAAAACGATACGCTACGGGTGGCGGAACACTTAAAACAACGATCCATTTGGTCCTTGGCGATTCGCCCTCCGACCGTGCCCATTAACTCGAGTCGTATTCGCTTTGCCTTAAGCGCCGAACACAGTGATCAACAGATTGATTATGTGCTGGATATGATAGGGAGGGCGAATTTCTCGGCTCCCACGGATTAGCGGTTCCTCTTCTTAAAGGCCTCTTAAGACTTGCAACGGTCAATAATTGTGAAGGATGGTGTAAATGGACTACACACCCGAACAAATTCGACAATGGGATCGGGATTATGTTTGGCATCCTTTTACCCCCATGAAGGACTATGATGAACAAGATCCTCTCATCATTGAATCGGGGGATGGAGTCAGACTCAAGGATATTGACGGGAATTGGTATTATGATGGCGTATCTTCTGTTTGGCTCAATGTCCATGGACATCATGTATCCGAAATCAATCAGGCGATTCAAGATCAATTGCAAAAAATAGCGCATTCTACGATACTCGGGCAGGGTAATGTGCCCGTTACGCTTCTGGCACGTAAACTGAATAACGTCACACCTTCTGCGATTACCCGGTTTTTCTTTTCCGATTCCGGGGCATCCGCCGTGGAAGTCGCTTTAAAAATGGCCATTCAATTTTGGGCCAATCAAGGAAACAGTCGCAAAACCCGAATTCTCGGTTTTACCACCAATTATCATGGTGATACCATGGGGGCCATGGCCGTAGCTCCCGATCCCTTGTTTCATTGGCCCTTCATGGCCTCTTTGCCGCAGCACCCTCGTGCTCCCTATCCCGACTGTTACCGGTGCCCCTTAAATCTTCGTTACCCTGAGTGCCGTTTAGCCTGTGCCGATTTGGTCGAAGAAGCCATTAGGGATAAGCAAGAAGTCTTGGCTGCCGTAATTATCGAGCCTGTACAAGGGGCAGGGGGGATTATTCCCACACCCCCAGGGTTTCTTTCCCGCATGCGCGCTTTGTGCGATGAATATCAGGTCCTTTTTATTGCCGATGAAGTTGCAACCGGTGTCGGCCGAACCGGGAAATATTGGGCGATTGAGCATGACGAAGTCACTCCCGATATTCTATGCATAGGCAAAGGCATAACAGGCGGTTATTTGCCCTTGTCCGTTACCGCGGCCACGGAGGCGATCTATCAACAATTTTATTGTGCCGCGAAAGATCGCAAGGCGTTATATCATGGCCATTCCTATGCGGGGAACCAATTAGGCGCTAGGGCGGCGGTAGCTAACCTGGACTTAATTGAATCCACCCAACTGATTACTCATGTCGAGGAAATGGCACGGACTATAGAGCCTGAAATTGAGGCCTTAAGAGATCTCCCTTATGTCGGGGATGTGCGGCAAAAGGGCTTAATGATAGGAGTCGAGTTATCCAAAGATCCTAAGACCCGTACTCCCTTTCCTTATGCCCGACAAGCGGGACGGATTATCCAAGAAATTGCCCGTGCGAAAGGCATGATACTGCGCCCCATTGGCAATGTTGTCATTTTTATGCCCCCCCTTGCCTCCACAGCGGACGAATTGAGGGCAATGACAGCGATATTGCGCGGATCATTAGAAGAAGGTCAAAGCCGTCTGAGCCAAGAGGAGGAGGCATGAGTGGCGCATTTTTTGTCACCGGTACGGACACCGCAGTGGGAAAAACATTCATCACGGCTGGCCTCGCAGGTTATTATGCCAACATGGGGCAACGAGTCGGCGTCATGAAGCCGATAGAAACGGGGCATGAAAACGATCAAAACTGGCCGGAGGACGCCTTGACCCTTCATCAGGCCGCGCAAAATGACGATCCACGGGATATTGTGGTCCCTTATATCTTTTCCCCACCGGTATCCCCTTGGGCGGCTACCCAGATCACGGGGCGGGTCATTGATTTCCCTCTCTTAATCCAAAAAGCCAGGGATCTTATGGCCCGCTATTCCTTAACATTTATTGAAGGTGCCGGCGGATTAGCGGTGCCTATTGATGAAAAGTTGACTATGGCAGATATTCCGAGGCGGCTCGATATTCCAATTATCATTGTCAGTCGAAGTGGGCTGGGAACCATAAATCATACAGTTTTGACTGTAGAGTATGCCAGGATGCGGGGGCTTGATATTCGGGGCATTGTGATGAATCAAAGCCGTGAGCAATCAATAAGCCGCGATCCCTCGCATCAGCACAATCGGGCAATCATCGAAAAAATGACGGGGGTACCAGTCATCGGCATGATTCCAATCATGCCGACTTCCCACAAGGGTCGTGATCTCTCGATTCTTGTAGGGGAAAAAATTCGGTTGAATTTAAAGATGGAAGGAGCCTGAAAGATGGCGCAATGGAATTTGTTGGCGAATAAGGTGTTAGAAGGCGGCTTTGTGACCTTGGATGAAGCACTAGGAATTCTAAGCAGTTCCGATGACGAACTCTTGGAGGTTGTGGCCGCTGCGTACCGTGTACGCTACAGATATTTTCGCCGTTATGTGCGGTTGCAATATTTAATGAACGCCAAAAGCGGATTGTGTCCGGAAGACTGCCACTATTGTTCCCAATCTCGGATTGCAACGGCCAATATTACCAAATATCCCCATAAGGGTCATAACGCGATCTTGGAAGGTGCGGCCCGAGCACAGCATCTCCAAGCCACGACGTATTGCATTGTGGCAAGCGGGCGGGGGCCGACGGATGGGGAATTAGACCAATTAGTGGAGAGTATCGGACAAGTCAAAGATCAATATAATTTGCGCATTTGCGCCTGTTTAGGGATATTAAAACCGGATCAGGCAAAAAAATTGAAAGAGGCGGGGGTGGAACGATATAACCATAATGTGAATTCATCGGCAGATTTTACGCCCCAATTTGTGACGACTCACCGTTATTCCGACCGGGTGGATACTATCAATTTAGTGAAGGATGCCGGGATTTCTCCGTGTTCCGGCGTGATTTTCGGGATGGGTGAGAGCTTAAGAGACCGGATTGAGTCCGCGTTTGCGCTGAAGGCATTGGATGTGGATTCGATTCCGGTGAACTTTCTGATTCCGATAGACGGAACTCCTTTTCAAGATCGGAACTTAATGAGCCCCCAAGAATGCCTTCGGGCACTGGCAATGATGCGTTTTGTCAACCCGAGCAAAGAAATTCGAATTGCGGGAGGAAGGGAAGTCCAACTCCGCTCTCTTCAGCCTCTGGGCTTATATGTGGCCAATTCGATCTTTGTCGCCGATTATTTAACCACCCCCGGACAAGCCCCCGCTGCCGACCATGCCATGATTCAAGACATGGGATTTGAAATAGAACCTGCAATGCATGGGGATCCCCAGGCTAGAGACCGGGAGGGGTCTGAAATGGATCGTAACGTAAGCTTGGGCCGGTAAGGCGCCGTGCACCAAGATCTGTGAGACGCGGTTAAGATGTCGTCATAGACCTTGCTGCTTGTCTCATAACAGTTCAGTACTTCGCCGATTGAGCAACAAAAAGGCATTAGACGGGGATTCGATCTCGGTGCGCTTTGTGAGGAACAAACCTCCCACATTAATTTCTGCCAGAGAACCTGGCTCTCATGGGATCAATAGTCGTAGCTACACAGAATACGCTGATTGATTCAGCGTATTCTTGGTGGGGTTCCGTAATAAGCAAGACCATTTGTCATCTATATACACTGGTGTGAGCGGGAAATATAGGTTAGCTGTGGAGAGTCGCAGCCGTTCAGTCCCCGAAAAGAAACTTTTCGCCGGGTCTTAGTAGCCTCAGACGTTCGTGGATGGGCGCGGATTCAAACGCTTTTCTCAGTGAGTCCCATCCCTCTGTGAAATGCGCCCATCCCTCGTAGTGAACCGGAATCACGGTTGCAGCATTCAAGATGCGGGTTGCTTCCACTGCTTGGTCACTGCCGAGAGTGAGATTCTGATTGTTTACCAACGGAGTTTTTGCAGCCCCACAGAACAGAATTGCTCCTTCGATGATTGGAAAACGCTTCCGGATGGTTTCTACGACGGTCAAGGATGCGTTATCACCACTGACATATAAGTTAGGAAGCCCTTGGCTTTGGAGCATAAAGCCGGTGACCTCTCCGACAAGGGCTTCTGATCCATCTGGGCCGTGTTGGGCGGGGATTCCTGTGATCCGAACTTTTCCATTATTGGGTGAAGCGAGATCCACGTATTCCCAGTTGGGCAATGCGGTTGTCTCCGAGATACGTGCGGCAGCAGCTCTTGTGCTGAGAACCGTTGAAACGGACGTCAGAAACTGTCTTCCTGCTCTATCTAAGTTGTCAACATGTTGGTCATGAGACAGCAAGACGACATCAATAAGGCCTATCTCTGTGGGGGAAAGTGCTGGAGTGGTGAGCTTAGTTAAGCTACGGCCCCCCACGTCATAACTGCCCGGTGGATCAAATGTTGGGTCAGTTAGAAAGCGGATCCCGCCATATTCGATGAGGGTCGTAGCGCCTCCGATGAGTTGCACCAAAACAGGGGTTCTTAGGGATGGTTTCATTACAGGGTGAACCTCCTTAATAAGAGTAGAGTGTGTAGAGCGTCATTCATTATACAAACAGACGACATTTGGGGCTATTGACCGCTGGGACACGCAACACTAAGATTGGGCCATGATAGAAAAACACGTGGCTGTGGTGGCCTTTCAGGGAATCAGTCCCTTTCACCTCTCTGTTTCCAGTGTGGTCTTCGGAGAAGACCCTTCTGAAAAGGGAATTCTCTCTTATCATGTGAGGGTCTGTGCTGTGGAGCCGGGGTCGATTAAGACTAGCGCAGGCTACTCTATTATGCTGGAACAGGGACTCACCGCACTGGAATCGGCTGACATGATCATTCTGCCAAGTTGGAACCTAGCCGAATCACCACCTAAACGTCTTATCTCTGCAATTCTGGCAGCACACAGGCGTGGAGCCGTCATTGTTGGATTGTGTCTCGGAGCCTTTGTGTTGGCATCTACCGGGTTGTTGGATGGGCGACGCGCGACAACTCATTGGCGCTATGCAGCCGATCTTGCGCGGCAGTACCCCGGGGTTCAAATCGATGCGAACGTTCTATGGGTTGACCATGGGGACGTGGTGACATCCGCTGGCGCAGTGGCATCTCTTGATTGTGCTTTGCATCTTCTAGGAAAAGACGGCGGGGTGGACGTGGCAAATCGTGTGGCCCGGCGCTTGGTGATCGCAGCCAATCGATCTGGGGGCCATGCGCAGGTTGTCGAACGACCCGTAGAACAAATGGATGATCCAAGTCCTATGCACATGGTAATGGAGTGGATGTTGACCCATCTGGATTGGGCCATTACAGTCGAGTATTTGGCCCAGAAAGCCAACTACAGTCGCAGGCATTTCACTCGTGAATTTCGGGCAATGACGGGCACAAGCCCTCTACAATGGCTTTTGACGCAACGGTTAAAGTACGCGCGAGTTCTGTTGGAAACCACGTCACTTGGAGTGAGCGAGATTGCGGATCGTTGCGGCTTTGGATCCCAGTCCTCTTTTCGTCGGCACTTTCTCAATTCGTTCGGTACCAATCCTAGGGATTACCGCCGAGGATTCAACCGAGGAACTCGGGCTGTGGATTAAGAATGAAAACCGGTTAGATAACTTCGTCTATGGCTTGTGAGACCACCAGGGGTATCGTTGCGTGATATTATAGAGGTCCGTGCACACTGTTTCTACGAGGTTCTTTTGCCTAAAGTTCACGAGTCTATCATTCTAGGAGACAGTCGGCAAATGTCAACATTATCAATCAGTGACTTTGCCACTTTCGGTTACAATAACCTCACCTCCGTACTTTAGAATGCGTACTTATGTCCCTGATCAGTGGCTGCGTTGGTGGTTTTTGGATGGCCCTGGATCCGTCGATTACTCTTATGGCAGGCAGTTGAACCATAGAAGTGTGACCCAGTTCGCAAACGGACTGACGACGGTATGGAATAATGTCGCGGTGGTCAGTCGCCCCGGGGCCTGGCTCGTCATTCGTTTCGGGGGTATAGGCCAGAGCAATGTTACCCCAAAGGAATTGATGATGCGGTCGCTGAATGACACCCTGTGGGACGTATTTGACATACTGTCGGCGGGATACGCGTCGGACGGGCGACGCCAAAAGATGCAATTCAGACGGGGAAAAAGCCTGGGACTGGAAGAGTGGGACGTGTGGGCAATTCACCGTAAATAGTAAGGATAACATCTGAGCTCCCCACCCGTTTCCGCCTAATAGTGGACCTGCTCGGTGACTCGCTTGGGGAATGCCCTCCGGTGGATGATCGGCCCTTGAGATCCTAAGAAGTTGCCGCGCGATGAACCAGGAAGGTGGCGACAGATTTGGCCTAAAATGATCAGATTTGGATAACTTCCATTACAACGGTGTCCAGTCATGATCAGAAAGACGATCTGGAGCGCCAAAAGCAGGTGCTCGAACTCTATTGTGCCAGCCAAGGGTGGACCTTCGAGGTGGTGGCCGACCTCGGATCCGGGATGAACTATCACAAAAAGGGCCTAAAAAAACTTCTCATTGACATTCTAGCCGACCGGATTGGTCGGCTCGTCGTCACTCACAAGGATCGTCTCTTGCGCTTTGGTGTGGAACTGTTGTTCGCCATTTGCGAACCCAAGCAGGTGGAAATCGTGATTTTGAATCAAGGCGAAGACGTGACGTTTGAGGAAGAGTTAGCGCAAGACGTGCTCGAAATCATCACCGTGTTTTCGGCTCGGCTCTATGGTAACCGTTCCCGCAAGAACCAAAAATTGTTAGATGGCGTAAAACATGCCGTGGAGGAGGCGTCATCATGATTCTGGCCCATAAGATTGCGCTCGATCCGAATAACGTTCAAGAGACGTATTTTCGCAAGGCAGCGGGGACCGCGCGGTTTGCCTACAACTGGGCGTTGGCCGAATGGCAACGACAATACGAGGCCTGGAAAGCGGATCCAACCGGGTTAAAGCCTTCCGATCCGGCATTGCGTAAGCAACTCAATGTCAGGAGACCAGTTTCCCTGGATGCTGGAGGTTACCAAGAACGCCCCACAGATGGCCACCAAGAACTTGGGCCAAGCGTTTAAGAATTTCGGCTATTTGCAAAACAAGGTGGAAGTCGGTTATGATTCGTCAACGGAGCACAGGGCCGTCCCGTGCAACAGATGGTTGGCGATGGCCTTCCATGCCAATGTCGATTCGGGCACACTGGGGTTGGATTGTTAGTTCAATCTGACGACGGCTCTAGATCGAATGATGTCGTTCAGAGTCAAATTGATCGGGTTTATTATCAACAACATAAACTGTATTTACGGTATATAAATATGGAGGCTATCGAAACTTATGACGACATATGATCTTTCCGAGAAGGTAGCAGTAATCACCGGGGCAAGCAGCGGCATAGGATTGGCAGTCGCTAGGGAACTGCATTCTCATGGAATGAAATTGACCTTAACCGCACGATCTGAGGATCGCCTTGCTCCTATCAAAAAGGATCTCCATGCTACGGTCTTGGTTGGTGATATAACCGAACCGAGTTTACCCAGAAAGTTGCTTGATCTAGCGATTTCAACTTTTGGTCGCTGTGACGTTGTTTTGAACAATGCCGGGATTATTGAGGTTGGGACCATTGACGAAATCAACATCGACAAAGTATGCGAAATGGTGCGCGTAAATGTTGAGAGTGCATATCGAGTTGCATACACCTTCGTCAAATATTTCATGACTCAGGGCAGTGGGCATCTCATCAATTTATCAAGCATTCTTGGCACAAAGGTACGCCCTACTGCTGGGGCCTATGCCGGAACAAAGTTTGCTATAGAAGCACTCTCGGAAGCACTACGCATGGAAGTTGCCGGAACCCCGGTAGGTGTTTCTTGCATTGAACCTGGTCTTGTAATGACGGATCTCCATAGAAATTGGTCGGTTCATCCAAGTGCAGGCATGAATATTCCGCATCCCTTGCAGCCCGAGGATGTTGCTCGATGTGTCAGTTTTATTCTGTCACAGCCAGCCCATGTCAAAATTCCTAAGCTCATGATTTTACCCAGTGAACATCAAGTATAGTGCATGGGCCCATTGATCAGCCACTATTGGGGCTGGTCATTGGTGGGTGTAGATCGGCCAAGATCCAGCTTTTTTCGTGGTGCTGCGGTGGAGTGGTATTTCAGCTTTTTCTAACCAAAAGGCATCTAGCCGTAGGTGCCCTTGCGTCACCGTATCCAACCAGTGAGCTATCAGCACAGCACGCTCAAAAGCAGTATGGTTCCTACCTTATTTTGCAAATAGCCAGAATTTTTTTGCCGGTATCGCGGAGTATCCTACGTTTAAGAAAAAGGGCCGTCACGGCAGTTTTACGTTAACCAACGACCAATTCACGATCAAAGGGCAGAAAGTGCATATTCCGAAACTCGGTTGGGTTCGGATGCACGAATCGTTACGCTTTGTCGGGAAAGTGCCGGACGGCACGATCTCCCGAATCGCTGACCGCTTGTTCTTAAGTGTCACCGTTGAGATTCCCGATCCTCCCGGTATCCACGCACAAAACGCGAGGACTTTCCGCCGTGAAAACCAAACGGTGGAGAGTGTCGCCAATGCCGAGACCCCCCAGTCCACCCCACCCACCGCCTGGTTTTCGCGATGAACACGGGGGGATCAGGTAAGGAGATCGCATGTGTCATGTTTCATTAGGAGGTGGAAAAGCTCCCACATGCAGTGACCTGCCCTCGGCCGTCGATTGGCGGCGGAAGATTCACACGGTGGCGCACCGGCGGGTAGCCGAAGACACATGGTCTCTACTTGCCACAAAGAATTTTGCGACACAACAGCTTTCACGGATAATGGCGATTATGTTAGCGATGCATGCGGCCAGACTTTTCATCTGACGGTCGGGTATGAGTTGCATGGCACATGAAATCACAGACCTTCTCAATCCTCACGTTATAACAGCAGTAGAAAAAGTCACGGTTTATCTCGCGTTCATTTCTGTGCCCGTAGTAAATACCTGGGCGGTGTCTTCTGTCTACTGTAGCACTCGGGCACACCTCCTCCTTGCTCACCTTGACTCTCTTTGCTCGACCGTTTAGGATACCATTACGAGAGGAGGTTCGGATCATGGATGTCATTCGTCCCATCTTTTCTTCCGATGATTTAGCTCAAATGCCGGACGACGGCAAACGTTATGAGATCCTGGAAGGAGATCTGGCCGTGAGTCCTGCGCCTAACCGTAAACATCAACGGATTGTGTTAAACTGTGCCGATTTCTTGCGTACTCTGGAATTGCACCATTATGGAGAAGTCTATACCGCTCCGTTCGATGTGGTTTTTGACCGGTACAATGTGGTCGAACCTGACGTCCTTTTTGTGTGTCAGGACCGCTTAGACATTGTCACCGATGCTAACGTGCAAGGGCCTCCCGATATCGTGGTGGAAGTGTTATCGCCCAGCACCCGGGATCGGGATTTGGGGGTCAAAGTTCATCTCTATGCCCGGTTCGGCGTGCGCGAATATTGGGTGATGGACCCGGATGACAACGCGCTGACGGTTTTTTCTTTGACGGATGACGGTTTTCGCCAGCATGGCCCGTATCTCGTCGGTGATGACTGGATCAGTCCTCTCTTTCCCGATCATCCGTTGGCCGTTGCGGCACTGTTTCGATAATCCCAGCAAAAATCACCCATGATGCTGTTTGTCCCACAACTGTATGGAATGTTTCGTTCAGACGACACTACACCGATTTGAAGCGATGAAGCCTAATCTTAGGGCAATGGTAACGACAATTTCTTTTGTGTTTTTCTTTGGCACCACCCGCCGCCGTTCATTTCTACGGTCTAAGATTCGGATCCCGTTATCTGCTCCACTAGTGAATCGGAATAGTAGCGCCGCTTGATTACATGTCTGGCCTTCTGATGACGGTAGCTAACCAAGGCTCCGTCAAGATCCTTGAAACACGGATAGAGTATGATTTTTTGTCTGGGGTGGACTTTTCTCTGCCAACGTGATAGGATCTCCTTATGCATACAGAACAAGCGCAAATTGCGGGAAGAATC